>NZ_JBEXSH010000149.1:0-13632 GCF_040613555.1 Streptomyces sp. NPDC006265 | reverse complement strand
GGTGGCGTCACGGACCTGGACGGACTGTGGTCCGTGCTGCGTGACGGGCGGGACGTGGTCGGCGTCGACAGGACGCAGGTTGACCCCATGGTCCCGCGCGGCGGCCACGACCTCGGCGGCCCGGCCCTCGACCCGCACGGTCAGGGTGTCGAAGTACGCCCCGTGCACGACCTCGACGCCGCCGCTCGCGAGCCCGGCGGCCAGGACCGTGGCATACCGGTGGGTGCGCCGCGCGATGCCCTTCAGGCCCTCCGGGCCGTGGTAGACGGCGTACATTCCGGCCATGACGGCCAGCAGCACCTGCGCGGTGCAGATGTTGCTGGTCGCCTTCTCACGGCGGATGTGCTGCTCACGCGTCTGCAGCGCCAGCCGGTAGGCCTTGTTCCCGTCGGCGTCCACGGACACGCCGACGAGCCGCCCGGGCAGGCTGCGCGCCATCTTGTCCTGGACCGCCATGTAGCCGGCGTGCGGTCCGCCGAAGCCCATGGGGACGCCGAAGCGCTGCGTCGTCCCGACGGCGATGTCCGCTCCGAGCTCGCCGGGCGACTTCAGCAGCGTCAGCGCCAGCAGATCGGCGGCGACGGTGACAAGCGCCCCGAGCTCGTGCGCCCGGTCGATCACCGGCTTGATGTCCCGCACGGCACCGGAGGCACCCGGGTACTGGAGCAGTACGCCGTTGATCTCACGCTCGGCGATCTCGGCGGGGATGCCCTCACTGAGGTCGGCGACGACGATCTCGACACCGGTTGGCTCGGCGCGGGTCTGGATCACCGCGATGGTCTGCGGCAGCGTGTCCGCGTCGACCAGGAACAGACCCTTCTTGTTCTTGCCCAGGCGCCGCGACAGCGCCACGGCCTCGGCGGCCGCGGTGCCCTCGTCGAGCAGGGAGGCGCCGGAGGTCGGCAGTCCGGTCAGGTCGGCGACCGTCGTCTGGAAGTTGAGCAGCGCCTCGAGCCGGCCCTGCGAGATCTCCGGCTGGTAGGGCGTGTAGGCCGTGTACCAGGACGGGTTCTCCATGACGTTGCGCATGATGACCGGCGGCGTGAACGTGCCGTAGTAGCCGAGGCCGATCATGGAGCCGAGGACCTGGTTGCGGTCGGCGAGGGAGCGCAGCTCGGCGATCACCTCGGCCTCGCTGCGGGCACCGGGGAGGTCCAGTGCTTCGGCGCTCTTGATCACGGCCGGGACGGCGGCGGCCGTGAGCTCGTCGAGCGAGCCGTAGCCGACGTGGGCGAGCATCTTGGCGCAGGCCTCGTGGTCGGGGCCGATGTGGCGCTGCTCGAAGGGGACTGCCTCTTCGAGCTCGGAGAGCGGAATGCGGTGGGCGGTCATTACGGAGGCCTCCTGGTCGACACGACCTGCGAGGGGCACCATGGCACGGGTACCCGGACGGCCTCCCCCTCTGTCATCTCAACCTGAGAGCTTCACCGGATCGCCCGAAGGCCTCCGGCTTTCACCGTCGGTGAGAGCGGAAGCCGTCGACACCCGCCCTGCTTTCCAGAGTGACCTCGTCCGCGCGGTACGTGAGCCTGAGAGATTCCGGGGAGGATTTGCTCCTTCGGCGCCTCCGATGATGTCTGGAGGACTCTCCCGCGCGGGGTCAACAGCCGCTGCCAGCGTACCAGCGAGGTCAACGCACGAACCTTCGAGTGGCCGCATCCCCACTTGTACCGTTTTGTAGTGTTTACGGATGAGGTGCGACCATGTGGAGGGCCCGTGCGAACCGATATCGATCCGCGCAACCTGATCGGCCGCAAGGCGTTCGACCGCAACGGGACCAGGATCGGCACGATCGACGAGGTCTACCTCGACGACGCCACCGGAGAACCGGAGTGGGCGGCCATACGGACCGGCCTGTTCAGCAGGGACGCCTTCGTCCCCCTGGAGCCCAGCGAACTGATCGAGGGCGCCCTCCACGTCCCCTTCGAACGCGCCCTGATCAAGGACGCCCCCGACTTCGGCGTCGGCCGCCACCTCTCCCCCGAGCAGGAACTGCAGCTCTACCACCACTACGGTCTCGACGTCGCCGCTCCGCCCCCGCTGCCGGACCACGACTTCGGCAAGCTGGCGGGCACCGACGAGACGGCCTGAGACTCCGCCCCGGGCACGCCGCCTCCCCCATCCGGACCTCGTAACACCAACGGCAACGGATCCGCCGCTTGCAGGTCCGGATCGTCGACCCGGAACGTCCGCACCCGCCCGGGCTCCGAGTCGGGTGTCTCGAACCGTACGGTGACGCGTCCGAGGCCGCTGCCCTGCACCCATCCGTGCCCGAACTCGGCGTGCCGTACGTCGTGCCCGGCGGGCCACCGCCGCTCGGCGAGCGAAGGCTGCTCCTCGGCCGCCGCCACGGCGTGCTCCTCGACCGGGCCCTCCGCGCCCGCCCGCTCCCCCGCCGCCTGGGCGAACAGGTCCTCCTGCGTGTAGTCGGCGAGGCCGCTGACCCCCACCCCCAGGAGCCGCACCCCGCCGGTCGTGTCGACCGAGTCCAGCAGTCTGGCCGCCGCCTCGCGGATCACCGCGGGATCGTCCGTGGGCCCGCGCAGCGTCTCGGACCGGGTGAGCGTCGAGAAGTCGTACCGCCGCACCTTCAGCACGATCGTCCGCCCCGACAGCCCGGCCCCGCGCAGCCGCCGCACACACCGCTCGGCGAGCCGCTGCACCTCCAGTGCGACCCGTGTCCGGTCGTGGATGTCCACGTCGTAGGTGTCCTCGACCGACACCGACTTCGTTTCCCGCTCCGCCACCACGGGCCGGTCGTCCCGTGCCAGCGCCATGGCGTACAGACCGTGCCCGTGCGCCTTCCCCAGCAGCCGGACCAGCTCGTCCTCGCCCGCCTCGGCGATCTCCTCGACCGTGGTGATCCCGGCCCGCCTCAGATGGTCACCCGTCGTCGGCCCCACCCCCGGCAGCGTCCGCACCGACATCGGCCCGAGCATCGCCCGCTCGGTGCCCGGCTCGATCACCACCAGCCCGTCGGGTTTTGCTTCCTCCGAGGCGATCTTCGCGAGCATCTTGGAGGCGGCGAGGCCCACCGACCCCGTGAGCCCCGTGACGGCCCGTATGTCCGCGCGCAGCTTGACCCCCGCCAGCCGCGCCGACGGCTCGTCCCAGGCCACTCCCCCGGCCTCCAGGTCCACGAAAGCCTCGTCCAGGCTCAACGGCTCGACCAGCGGCGACAGCGCACGCAGCAGCTCCATCACCCGCTCGCTGATCGACTTGTAGAGATTGAAGCGCGGCACGAGATACGCGGCGTTGGGAGCGAGCCGCCGGGCCTGCCCCATGGGCATCGCCGAATGCACCCCGAAGACCCGCGCCTCGTACGACGCGGTCGCCACCACCCCGCGCGGCCCGAGCCCGCCCACGACCACGGCCTTCCCGCGCAGGCTCGGCTTGGACGCCTGCTCCACCGAAGCGAAGAAGGCATCCATGTCGAGATGCAGGATCGTAGGCGCGGTTCTCACATCTCCGATGCTGCCCTACGCCACTGACAACCCCGCGCGCGGCCGCCCCGGACACCCCAAGGGAAACCGCTCACGTCCCGGCGCGGAAACGTCCCGCCTCCTGCGCGTTCATACCGCGCCGCCCGCGGCTCAGACGGCCCGGTTCCGCCGACGCGCCAGCTCGTCCGCCGGATTGGGCCCCACCAGGGTCTCGCCGGTGTCGATCCGCTCACCGTGCAGCTGGGACAGCGCGCTCTCGACGTCCCGCCACACCACGCCCACAGCGATCCCGAACACACCCTGGCCGCCCTGCAGCAGGGCATGGACCTCATCGGGCGAGGTGCACTCGTAGACCGTCGCGCCGTCGCTCATCAGCGTCATGCGCTCCAGATCACTGAAACCGCGCTCCCTGAGGTGCTGGACGGCCGTGCGAATGTTCTGCAGCGACACCCCGGTGTCGAGGAACCGCTTGACGATCTTCAGGACGACCACGTCCCGGAAGCTGTACAGCCGCTGTGTCCCGGATCCGTAGGCGGGGCGCACACTCGGCTCGACGAGCCCCGTGCGGGCCCAGTAGTCCAACTGCCGGTAGGTGATTCCGGCGGCCGCACAGGCCGTGGGACCGCGATAGCCGATCTGCTCGGACGCCATGGACGTCGCCCCTCCGCTGCTCGGCACCGCTGTCGGTCGCTGCGGAGCGTGATCGGCCGCACCACCGGGCTGGGTGCATCCCCCGCCCGGGAGGGGCCGTGAGCCGGGGGGAGGGTACGGACCGCTCGCCCTGAGACTGCGCTCGGGGCCGCCCCCAGCCGTACCGTCGCCGCTGCTTCTCACGCCGACCTCCGTCCTTGACCTGCCTTCTCGACGGTAGGCAGTCACCAGGGGTGCGTCAACGATCGCCACACTCGCCACGCCGAGTGATAATCACCCTGAGAGTGGTTTCCCGTGCCCCGGCGCGGGGAAAGGCTAGCCGAATGTGTCCGGCACGAGCCGTATGACGCTCTCACGCGCCACCGGCACATGCGGGCATTTCGCCCGTCACGCAGACGACGGGCGGCCCTGTCACGGACCACATCGTCCGCCGGGCCGCCCACACGACTGTCACAGCGCTGTCTCTCCTCAGGAGCTCACTGACTGCTGGTGCCGAAGTCCTCCGGGGAGATCTGGTCGAGGAACTCGCGGAACTTCTCGACCTCGTCCTCCTGCTCGTCCGGGATCGCGATGCCGGCGTCATCGAGCACCGTGTCACTGCCGTAGATCGGCGTCCCGGTGCGCAGCGCGAGCGCTATGGCGTCGGACGGGCGGGCGCTCACCTCGACGCCGCTGGCGAAGACCAGCTCCGCGTAGAAGACGCCCTCACGCAGTTCCGTGATGCGCACTTCCGTGAGCTCCTGGCCGACGGCTTCCAGCACGTCCTTGAACAGGTCGTGTGTCAGCGGCCGCGCAGGAGCCATCCCCTGTTGGGCGAAGGCGATCGCCGTCGCCTCCCCCGGTCCGATCCAAATGGGGAGGTAACGGTCGCCTCCCACCTCACGCAGCAGCACGATCGGTTGGTTGGAGGGCATTTCGACCCGGACACCTACGACATCGAGCTCGTTCACACAGCAACCCTAGGCCGTGCTCGGGACGTTTGGGTAGTCGGGCCGGGATCGGGCGCCTGATCCGGTCCCCCGTCGGCCGGTCCCCTCAGGGCAGCCGCACCCCGAGCGCCGTCCGCACCAGCGCGGCGTGCAGCTTCACCGTGAGCCCCGCCAGCTCCTTGGTGCGGGCCTCGGCATGAGCCCTGGTCTGCGGGTTGCGGTGCCGCCTGAGCGGGGCCACCACCTGGTCGACGAGCCCGGCCTCACGGTCTGCGGCGGCCTTCATCGCCCGCAGGTGTCGCGGCTCGATCCCGAATCTCCCGAGCTCGACGACGAGCAGGGCGACGGTGACCGCCTCGGCGTCGTACGCCCCGTCCTCCAGTGGGGTGAGGAGGCCGTAGGACTCCCATTCCTTGAGCTCCGGCTCGTCGACGCCGACGGCGGCGAGCAGCTCCTGTCGACCGATCCTGGCCGCTGTGGGCTCCTCGGGCGGCTCGGAGACGGATACACCGTCCCGCTGGCGCCCCACGACCGGCAGCTGCACGGCTTCACCGCGCTCCATGGCGTCCAGGTGCTCCCGGATCACCTTCAGGGGCAGATAGTGGTCCCGCTGCATCCTCAGGACGTGGCCGAGGCGCTCGACGTCATGGGCGCTGAACTTGCGATACCCCGAGGGGGTCCGCTGGGGTTCGATGAGCCCTTCCGACTCCAGAAAGCGGATCTTGGAGATGGTCACTTCGGGAAACTCTTCGCGCAGCACGTTCAGCACCGTGCCGATGCTCATCAGCCCACTGTCCGTGGCGGCGGCGCCGTTTTCGGCACCGCCGCTCGGTGTTTGAAGCATGGCCTTCCCTGACGGATGGACCTTCGCCGAGGCCTGTCCGGACCGAGCCCGGTCAGTAGCCCCGCTGGCTGGCGTAGAAGACCAGCCGGTACTTGCCGATCTGCACCTCGTCGCCGTTGTTCAGGGCGACCTGGTCGATCCGCTCCCGGTTCACATACGTGCCGTTCAGGCTGCCCACGTCGGCCACCGTGAACGAACCGTCCTGACCCCGGCGGAACTCCACATGCCGCCGGGACACCGTCACGTCGTCCAGGAAGATGTCGCTCTGCGGATGCCGGCCGGCCGTGGTCAGGTCGCCGTCCAGCAGGAAGCGGCTGCCCGAGTTCGGCCCGCGGCGCACGACCAGGAGCGCGGAACCCAGCGGCAGCGCGTCGACGGCGGCCTGAGCCTCGGGAGACAGGGTCGGCATCGGCGTCTGGCCGGTGGTCTCGCTGTCGTAGGCCTCGAGACCGGAGATGGAGATCGTGGAGGTCGTCTCGGACGGACGCTCCGGCGTCGCCCCCGCCCGCAGCGGCGCGCCGCAGTTGGAACAGAAACGGCTGTTCTCCGCGTTGCGGTTACCGCACCTCGTACACACCAGGGCCGACATGGGATCCTCCTGCCGCGGCTGCCCACCGGGGGCGTTGGACGCATACGGGTCGGAAAACTCTCCACCCGCACTTGAGGTTGACGGTTGCCCGAAACCTATGCCGCCGGGCTGCGCAGGGTCAACCGACGGCGCGCCCTGACCTCCGGAAACGTCGCCGCCCGGGCCGCCGACCTGGTCCCGGAACAGCGGCCGCTGGCCCTCCGCGTCAGGCTGTGCGCGATGGCGGGCGGTCGCATTGTCGCTGCCATCTCGCGCGCTCTTGCCGAACAACTTCGCAAACAACTTCACGGGCGATTCCCCTTGACCGAAACAGACCCGCCCGTGGGGCAGGACGAACCCTGACTGAATACTCTGGCCGACCCGGACATCCTGACAACGTCCGTCTGCACCAGACAGTTTCCACCACGCACCGCCCATTCGGTGCGCCGACCCCCCGCAACCTCATGCCCTCGCCGGACGCCGCCCATGCACCCCCGGTTCACTGCGAGGACGACCGAGCGTAGTCAGGCCGCTTCGCTGCTCGCAAGGCGTCCACGACGATGTCGGTGGACCGCTCGATCGTGACGGTGGCCTGTTCCTTCTCGAGAGTCTGCACCACGCCTCCGGGGATGTTGAGCGCCGGCTCGAGGTCCTGGGACTTGCCGATGACCTTGAAACGATAGGGCGCGTTGATCTTGTTCCCGTCGACGCCCACGCCCTTGCCCGAGTCCGTGAGATACGTGCCCGCGACGACCCGTACGCCGTTGACCTGGATCGCCTCGGCACCCGCCGCGCGCAGTTCCTGGACCGCGTTGAGCAGCATGTCCGCCTCGACCGTCCCCTTCGTGTCCTGGATCGTCATGGTGATGCCGGGCCCCTGCGCGGCCACCGTACCCGCGAGGATGCCGAGTTGCCTCTCCTTCTCGATCGTCTGCTTCCGGGCCTCCTCGGCCTGGTCAGAGCTGTTCTCCAGCTCGTCGCGCTGCTTCTCGAGACCTTGCTTCTCGTCCTCAAGACGTTGAGTACGATCATCAAGTTCATCGAGGATGCGAACAAGATCTTCCTGTCGCGCGCCACGCAGGGCATTGTCGCTGTCGCTGTTCGAGGCCACCTGCACGGCCAGCCCGAACCCGAGTCCGAACAGCAGCACCGCGACGATGAGTTGGGCCCGGGTGACACGCGGCGGCCACACCCCCTGCACCAGCCGCTGCCGCCCGGTCAGCCACGGCTCGGGGTCCGGCTTGCGTTCCGCCTGCCGGGGCTCCGGCTCCCTGGGGGTCTCCTCTGCGGCGGGCGCTGCCGCGGGTACCTCCTGGGGCAGCTCTTTGCGCAGCCCGTTCCGGGACTCGGCGCTGGCGTCGCGCGCGCCGCCCCGCTCCTCGGCGGGCTTGTCGTCGTGATCGCTCATCGGCCTCACGCCCGGAAGACGTGCCGACGGATCGCCGCGGCGTTGGAAAAGATCCGGATGCCGAGGACGACCACCACACCGGTGGACAGCTGGGCGCCCACGCCCAGCTTGTCGCCCAGGAACACGATCAACGCGGCCACGACCACGTTCGACAGGAACGACACCACGAAGACCTTGTCGTCGAAGATACCGTCGAGCATGGCCCGCAGGCCGCCGAAGACGGCGTCGAGCGCCGCCACGACAGCGATCGGCAGATAAGGCTCGACCACCGCCGGAACCTCAGGCCGGACCAACAGGCCGGCCACGACTCCCACGACGAGGCCCAGTACGGCGATCACGATGTGCCCTTCTCGCTCTTCTCAATGCTCGGCTGTGCTGTACGTACGGTCACACTCGGTGCGGCAGGCAGCCGGAGGTCGTCCTCCACGGAGATGCCTGTCCTGATGCCGTAGCTCTCCTGCAGCGCGTTCAGATACAACCCGTCTGCGCTGTTCTGGAACCGCGTGCTCAGCCGCTGCCCGTCCCCCACCGCCAGCACGGTGTACGGCGGCACCAGCGGCTTGTTGTCGACCAGTATGGCGTCCCCCGCGGCCCTGATCGCGGACAGCGCCGTCAGCCGCTGACCGTTGATCGAGACGGCCTCGGCGCCTGACTCCCACAGCCCGTTGACCACGCGTTGCATGTCCCGGTCACGCACCCGGCCCGTGTCGGAGAAACCGGAGGTCTCCCGCGGGCTGCCGTCGCCCCCCGAGGCGGCTTCCTTGGCGTCGTTCACCACGAGCTTCACCCCGGGGCCGTGCACCGCGACCGCGCCCGACAGGAGGCCCACCAGATCGGAGTCCGCGCTGCCACCGCTGTGCTTCAGTGCCTCGCGCTGCCGGGCGCTCACGTCCGCGCGCAGCTCGTCGACCGAGTCCTCCAGCTTGTCCGCCGCCTCGGTCTCCCGTTCGATGCGGTCGACCAGTTCTTCCCGCTCCTTGGCCACGACCGGGGCGGCAACCCGCGCCTGCGCCGCTCCGACGGTCACGACCAGGGCCGCGAGCACCAGTCCGGCGGCAAGCCCCAGCTTCGCCCTGAGCGTCTTCGGCATGCCGCTGTCACCGGCGGCCTTCTTGCGCTCGGCGGCCTCGGCATATCCGTCGTCGAGGCTGTGGTCCATGACGTTGGTGAGCAACGACATGGACGCATCCGGGCGCCGGGGCCGCGTGGGTGTGCTCCGAATGGGGGGTTGCTGCGGCATGCCGCTCATCGTCGCACGTCGCGAGCCCTACCTCCGAACGGCCCCACCGGCGTGCCGGACAGGCCCCGTTGAGGACACTTGTCCGGCACGCACGCGTGCAGCCTGTTCTATCGGCCGGCGCTGTCCACAACGGCCGCCCATTCGTCCAGCAGGGCCTGCGCGGAGGCGTCGTCCGGCCCCTCGGCCCACAGATGGGTGACGGCCTCGGCCGGGTCGGGCAGCACCATCACCCAGCGGCCGTCGGTCTCCACCACCCGCACACCGTCCGTGGTGTCCACGAAGCGATCTCCGGCCGCTTCGACGACCCGCCGCATCACGAGCCCCTTGACGGCCCACGGGGTCGCCAGATCCCGCTTCAGGACGTGCGCCCGCGGAATGCGCGCGTCGATCTGGCTGAGCGTGAGCTGCGTCCGTGCCACGAGCCCGATGAGCCGCACGAAGGCCGCGGTGGCGTCGTACACGCTGCTGAACTCGGGGACGATGAAGCCGCCCTTGCCGTCACCGCCGAAGATCGTCCTTTCCTCACCGCCGACGCGCGTGAGGTCGTCGGGAGAGGTGGTCGTCCACTCGACCTGCGTCCCGTGGTACGCCGCCACCTGCTCGGCGATCCGAGTCGTGGTCACCGGCAGCGCGACCCGTCCGCTGCGCCGCTCGGCGGCGACGAGGTCCAGCATCACGAGCAGCGCCCGGTCGTCCTCGATGATCCGACCCTTCTCGTCGACGAGCGACAGCCGCTCACCGACGGGGTCGAACCGCACACCGAACGCGGCTCCCGAGGACGCCACGATCTCCCCGAGGCGCACCATCCCAGACCGCCGCATGTCGGCCGTCTCCGTCGGCCTGGACTCGTCGAGACCGGGGTTGATCGTCAGCGAGTCGACACCGAGCTTGCCGAGCAGACTCGGCAGCACGAGGCCGGCGCTTCCGTTGGACGCGTCCACAACGACCTTCAGCCCGGAGTCCGCGATACCGGTCGTGTCGACGTTCCGCAGGAGCGAGCCGGTGTACGAGTCGAAGACACTCGCCGGGAAGTACAGGTCACCGATCTCACCGGGGAAGGCTCGGCGGTACTCCTGCCGCGCGAACACCCGGTCCAGCTTCCGCTGGCTGCCCTGCGAGAGGTCCGCACCCTGCCCGTCGAAGAACATGATGTCGACGGAGTCCGGCACGCCGGGCGTGGTGCGGATCATGATGCCGCCCGCACTGCCGCGCGCGGTCTGCTGACGGGCCACGGGCAGCGGCACGTTCTCCAGGTCCCGCACGTCGATCGCGCTGGCCTGCAGCGCGGAGATCACCGCCCGCTTGAGCGCACGGGCACCACGCGAGTGGTCTCGGGCCGTGGTGACGGTCGAGCCCTTCTTCAGCGTCGTCGCGTACGCGCCCGCGAGACGCACCGCGAGTTCCGGCGTGATCTCCACGTTCAGGATGCCGGAGACACCGCGGGCACCGAAGAGGTGCGCCTGGCCCCTGGATTCCCAGATCACCGAGGTGTTGACGAAGGCGCCGGCCTCGATGGTCTTGAACGGATAGACCCGCACATTGCCCTGGACGATCGATTCTTCACCGATCAGGCACTCATCACCGATGACCGCCCCGTCCTCGATCCGCGCCGCACGCATGATGTCGGTGTTCTTGCCGACCACGCAGCCGCGCAGATTGCTGTGGGGCCCCACGTAGACGTTGTCGTGGACGACGGCCTTGTGCAGAAACGCGCCGCTCTTGACGACCACGTTGGAGCCCACGACGGTGTGCTCACGGATTTCGGAGCCGGCCTCGACCTTGGCGTAGTCACCGATATAGGCGGGCCCGCGGAGTACGGCGTCGGGATGGACCTCCGCTCCCTCGGCGACCCACACTCCCGGGGAGATCTCGAACCCGTCGATGTCGACGTCGACCTTGCCCTCCAGGACGTCGGCCTGCGCCTTCACATAGCTCTCGTGCGTGCCCACGTCCTCCCAGTAGCCCTCGGCGATGTAGCCGTAAACCGGCTTGCCTTCCTTCATCAGCTGAGGGAAGACGTCACCGGACCAGTCGACGGGCACATCGGGCTCGACGTAGTCGAAGACCTCGGGCTCCATCACGTAGATGCCGGTGTTCACGGTGTCGGAGAAGACCTGGCCCCAGGTGGGCTTCTCGAGGAAGCGCTCTACCTTGCCTTCCTCGTCGACAATGGTGATACCGAATTCCAGCGGATTGGGCACACGCGTCAGACAGACCGTGACCAGCGCGCCCTTCTCCTTGTGGAAATTGATGAGCTCGGTGAGGTCGAAATCCGTCAGCGCATCGCCGGAGATGACGAGGAAGGCATCGTCCTTCAGCGCTTCCTCGGCATTCTTGACGCTTCCGGCGGTACCGAGTGGCTTCTCCTCGTTGGCATAGGTGAGCTCCATACCGAGCTCTTCGCCGTCACCGAAGTAGTTCTTGACGAGCGAGGCCAGGAACTGGACAGTTACGACTGTTTCGTTGAGCCCATGCCTCTTGAGCAGCCGAAGAACATGCTCCATGATCGGCCGGTTGGCCACCGGCAGGAGCGGCTTGGGCATGCTTGAGGTCATGGGGCGAAGGCGCGTGCCTTCGCCTCCGGCCATCACGACGGCCTTCATGTCGGAAGCGTCCTCCTCAAAGAGACGGTCTAGCCGACTTCCCCCGCCAGGATTGTCCCTCACTTACCCAGCACGGGCCATTGCTCCGCTACGGCAGCAGGACCATCCGAGAGTTCAATCGGCCATGGTGTCCGCACGGACCAGGCGGCGGACTTGTACCACGTAGAGGACTCCTGCCCACCAGTAGAGCGTTGTACCCCATCCAGCGAACGCCCATCCGAAAATGGCAGCCAGTGACGAGATCCAACCCGTGTCGTCACTGAGCAGGAGCAAGGGGAAGGCGTACATCAGGTTGAAGGTGGCTGCCTTGCCCAGGAAGTTCACCTGGGGCGGCGGATAGCCGTGCCGGCGGAGGATGCCCACCATCACGAGCAGAACCAGCTCTCGCGCCAGAAGTGCGGCGGTCAACCAGAGGGGCAGAATCTCCCGCCAGGTGAGGCCGACCAGGGTAGAGAGAATGTAGAGCCGGTCAGCCGCGGGGTCGAGGAGCCGGCCGAGGCTGCTGATCTGGTTCCAGCGCCGAGCGAGCTTGCCATCGAGATAGTCGGTGACGCCGCTCAGGGCCAGTACCAGAAGGGCCCAGCCGTCACTCTTGGGCCCGCCGAACTCAGGACGCAGGATCAGCCACAGGAAGACGGGCACGCCGACGAGCCGGGCCATGCTGAGGATGTTCGGGATGGTGAGCACACGGTCCGTCTGGACGCGAGTCTCCTGAACCTCCACCCGGGGGCCTCCTGTGGGAAACGAGCCAACGATGCTCCCTGACCTTACCTCAACGCAAAAAGGCTCTGGCTCTTGGGCTGTTCGCCCAAGAGCCAGAGCTCTAAAAGGAGTTCGGCGGCGTCCTACTCTCCCACAGGGTCCCCCCTGCAGTACCATCGGCGCTGTAAGGCTTAGCTTCCGGGTTCGAAATGTAACCGGGCGTTTCCCCTACGCTATAACCACCGAAACACTATGAAACTGTCGAACTCATGCCGCACCATACCGTGACCATGGCATGGGGCCGTTCGTGGTTTCAGAACCAACACAGTGGACGCGAGCAACTGAGGACAAGCCCTCGGCCTATTAGTACCGGTCAACTCCACACGTTACCGTGCTTCCATATCCGGCCTATCAACCCAGTCGTCTACTGGGAGCCTTACCCTCTCAAGGAGGTGGGAATACTCATCTCGAAGCAGGCTTCCCGCTTAGATGCTTTCAGCGGTTATCCCTCCCGAACGTAGCCAACCAGCCATGCCCTTGGCAGAACAACTGGCACACCAGAGGTTCGTCCGTCCCGGTCCTCTCGTACTAGGGACAGCCCTTCTCAATATTCCTACGCGCACAGCGGATAGGGACCGAACTGTCTCACGACGTTCTAAACCCAGCTCGCGTACCGCTTTAATGGGCGAACAGCCCAACCCTTGGGACCGACTCCAGCCCCAGGATGCGACGAGCCGACATCGAGGTGCCAAACCATCCCGTCGATATGGACTCTTGGGGAAGATCAGCCTGTTATCCCCGGGGTACCTTTTATCCGTTGAGCGACGGCGCTTCCACAAGCCACCGCCGGATCACTAGTCCCGACTTTCGTCCCTGCTCGACCCGTCGGTCTCACAGTCAAGCTCCCTTGTGCACTTACACTCAACACCTGATTGCCAACCAGGCTGAGGGAACCTTTGGGCGCCTCCGTTACTCTTTAGGAGGCAACCGCCCCAGTTAAACTACCCATCAGACACTGTCCCTGATCCGGATCACGGACCCAGGTTAGACATCCAGCACGACCAGACTGGTATTTCAACGACGACTCCCCCTGAACTGGCGTCCAGAGTTCACAGTCTCCCAGCTATCCTACACAAGCCGAACCGAACACCAATATCAAACTGTAGTAAAGGTCCCGGGGTCTTTCCGTCCTGCTGCGCGAAACGAGCATCTTTACTCGTAGTGCAATTTCACCGGGCCTATGG
>NZ_JBEXSH010000148.1:0-13638 GCF_040613555.1 Streptomyces sp. NPDC006265 | reverse complement strand
GGGAGCGTACGCCCGGCTTAACAGCCCACCCCGATAATGTCCCCATGGGAAAGTCCAAGGGCGGCCGGCGCAGACAGGCCGGTGCGGAGGCCGTCGTCGAGAGCGTCGACGGCGGGCTCGCCGAGCTGATCCCCGACCGCGAGCGGGCCCGCGCCTGGACCCTGGTGATCGACGGGGCCCCGCAGTCGCACGTCGACCTGGACGACCCGGCGTACCTGTCCTTCGAGTACCAGCGCCGCCTCGGGCACGTGATCGACCTCGTCGCCCCGCCCGGCCGCCCCGTGCACGCCGTGCACCTCGGCGGGGGCGCCCTCACCCTCGCCCGCTACGTCGCCACCACCCGGCCCCGCTCCACCCAGCAGGTCGTCGAACGGGACGGCACCCTCGTCCAACTGGTCCGCCGCGAGCTGCCGTTGGATCCGAACGCGCGCATACGGGTGCGCTCCACCGACGCTCGCGAGGGTCTTGCCAAGGTGCCGGACGGCTGGGCCGACCTCGTCGTCACCGACGTGTTCAGCGGGGCCCGGACACCGGCCCACCTGACCTCGACCGAGTTCCTCGACGACGTGCGCAGGGCCCTCAAGCCCGGCGGGGTCTACGCCGCCAACCTCGCCGACGGACCGCCGCTCGCCCACCTGCGCGGCCAGATCGCCACCGCCGCCGCCCGTTTCGAGGAGCTCGCGCTGGTGGCGGATCCCGCGGTGCTGCGCGGCAAGCGCTTCGGGAACGCGGTCCTGGTCGCCTCCGACCACCCGCTGCCCGTCGCCGAGCTGACCCGCCTCGCCGCCTCCGACCCGCATCCCGCCCGGGTCGAGCACGGCAGGACCCTCACGGACTTCACCGGTGGGGCCGCGCCCGTCACGGACGTCGCCGCGGTGGCGTCGCCCGCACCACCCGCGTCGGTGTTCAGATGACCCCCGACGGCACTCGGCAGGCGCCGACGCCCGCGTACCGCACTCAGTAGGTCCCGATCTCCACTCGTGGCGGCCCGTCGTGCCAGGTGCAGAACACCGACACCCGGTCCGCGCCCGAGGAGAACTCCACGCGGATCCACGACTCCGTCTTCCACACCTGCATCGACCAGCCCGCACCGGGCGTCGCCGAGACCAGCGAGGCGGAGGTCGTGCCCAGGTCGAAGACCGCCCGGCCGCCGTCGGTGTCGTAGCTCTTGACCCGGCCGGAGGCGACGCCGGGGGCGGTGTCGGGCGAGGACGAGGGTGTGGGGGAGGGGCTCGGTTTCCCGGACGCGGACGGCGGAGGCGTGCTGCTCGGCTTCCGCCGCTCCGGCGGAGGTGTCCGTTCCGGCGGCGGTGTGGCCGGCGCCTTCGGCTCCCGCGTGGACGCGTCGGCGGCCTTGATGGGCAGGGCGCGCGGCGGGTCGTAGGCCGTTCCCGTCATCACCGTGTGGACACCCCACCAGGACAGCGTGACCGCCGCGCCCGTGGCGAGCAGCCAGGCCAGTACGTGTACGAGTCCTCTGCGCATCGCGGGCCATACTGCCTCACGCGTCCCACCGGTTGTCCACAATCGGACTCGTCCGAGGGCCCGTTGCCCCCAGCCGGGGAGTTGTCCACAGGCCCGCACCCGGCTGTTCGAGATGGCGTACGGTGCGGCGCATGGCAAGTGTGCTCGTGGTCGAGGACGACCAGTTCGTACGCTCGGCGCTGATCCGGCACCTGACCGACGCCTCGCACACCGTGCGCAGCGTCGGGACGGCGCTGGAGGCGCTGCGCGAGGTCGCCCATTTCCGCTTCGACGTGGTGATCCTGGACCTCGGACTGCCCGATCTCGACGGGTCCGAGGCCCTGAAGATGCTGCGTGGGATCACGGACGTACCGGTGATCGTCGCCACGGCCCGGGACGACGAGACGGAGACCGTACGGCTGTTGAACGCCGGGGCGGACGACTACCTGACCAAGCCCTTCTCGGTCGAACACCTCTCGGCCCGGATGGCGGCCGTGCTGCGCCGCGCCCGCTCCGGCGCCGCGGAGGGAGAGCCGTCCCCCGTGATCCGGGTCGGCGGCCTGACCGTCGACCCGCTGCGCCGCCAGGCCGAGCTGGACGGCGCGCGACTCGACCTCACCCGCCGCGAGTTCGACCTGCTCGCCTTCCTGGCCGGCCGGCCGGGCGTCGTCGTCCCCCGCAAGGAGCTGCTCGCCGAGGTCTGGCAGCAGTCCTACGGCGACGACCAGACCATCGACGTCCATCTGTCCTGGCTGCGCAGGAAGCTGGGCGAGACGGCGGCCAGCCCGCGCTATCTGCACACCCTCCGGGGCGTCGGGGTGAAGCTCGAACCGCCAGGAGCGCCGCGATGAGGTGGGCCCTGGTCAAGGTGTCGCTGGCGGTGACCACCATGGTCGTGCTGGCCTTCGCCGTGCCGCTCGGACTCGTCATCCGCGAGATGGCCCGCGACCGTGCCTTCTCCAACGCCGAGCGGGAGGCCGCGGCCGTCGCCCCCGCCCTGTCCATCACCACCGACCGCGACCAGCTGGAGCGGGTCGTCGCCTCGGCCGGCTCCGACGCGGGGATGGCCGTGCACCTCCCGTCGGGCGGCGGTCAGGAGGCCCTCGAACTGGGGCGGCGGCGCGCCGCCGACCAGGAGATCGCGGCCGTGCGGAAGCTGGGCCGCGTCTCCACCACCGGCGTCACCGGCGGCTGGACGCTGCTCCAGCCCGTCGCCCTCAGCACCGGCAAGATCGCGGTCGTCGAGGTGTACGTGCCGGAGTCCGACGTCACCAACGGCGTGGGGACGGCCTGGGCGGTGCTCGCCGGGGTCGGGGTGGCGTTGATCCTCGGTTCGGTCGCGGTCGCCGACCGGCTGGGCGTCCGCATGGTCCGGCCCGCGCAGCGCCTGGTCGAGGGGGCGCACGACCTGGGGGAGGGCCGGCTCGGTGCCCGCGTGCCCGAGGAGGGCCCGAGCGAACTGCGGCTCGCGGCGGTCGCCTTCAACTCGATGGCCGACCAGGTCGTCCAGCTCCTGGCGAACGAGCGGGAGCTCGCGGCCGACCTGTCCCACCGGCTGCGCACGCCCCTGACCGTGCTGCGGCTCAATACCGCCTCGCTCGGCGAGGGACCCGCCGCCGACCAGACGCGCACCGCGGTCGAGCAGCTGGAGCGCGAGGTCGACACCATCATCCGTACGGCGCGGGAGGCCAAACCGCAGACGGCCGCGGCCGGTCCGGGCGCCGGGTGCGACGCGGCCGAGGTGGTCCGGGAGCGGATGGCGTTCTGGTCGGCGCTCGCGGAGGACGAGGGCCGCAAGTGGCGGGTGGCCGGGGCCGGCCGGCCGGTGCGCATACCCATGGCCCGCGCCGACCTGGCCGCCGCACTCGACGCGCTGCTGGGGAACGTCTTCCGGCACACCGCGGAGGGCACCGCCTTCGCGGTCGACGTGCACAACGGCGAGGACGCGGTGATCGTCCTAGTCTCCGATGCGGGCCCCGGCATACCCGACCCCGAGGCCGCGATGGCGCGAGGCCGTGGTTCAGGCGGCGACGGCTCCACCGGGCTCGGCCTGGACATCGTGCGCCGGCTCGCGGAGTCCACCGGCGGGGACGTACGGCTCGGATCCTCGGTGCTCGGCGGCACCGAGGTGCGGATCTGGATCCAGCTGGACGGCCGTGCTCCCGCGAGCGGAGGCCACCGGCAGCTGCGGCGGCGCCGCCCCGGCAGGTTCGCCGCCGCGTACCACCGCTCCCGGTCCCACTGAGCGCTCCCCGCAGGTGGTCTTCACGGGACGGTCACGTTTCGACAAATGAAGGGAACGGCTCTTGACGCATGACCGGACATGCGGCTGTCATTGCGCCATCATGTTCGGTCAAGTTGATTTCTGGTCGATTGCGACTGGAATTCACGCCACACCCTCGTGGCCGAACCCTGCCTTCAGGAGCCGTCCATGCACGACCTCTCTTCCTCCGGTTTCTCCCTCCCCGCTCCCAGCCGCCGCACCCTGCTGCGCGGAATGGGCGGCGTGGCCCTGCTCGGCGCCGGCATACCCCTGCTGAGCGCCTGCGGCGGCAGCGGCTCGTCCGCCGACCCGAAGACGGTCAGTCTCGGCTCCAACTCCTCCGACGCCGTGCCGAAGAAGGCGTTCGCGGAGATCTACGCCGCCTTCACCAAGAAGTCCGGCATCAAGGTCGACGTGAACACCAAGGACCACAACACGTTCCAGGAGCAGATCAACTCCTACCTGCAGGGCACGCCCGACGACGTGTTCACCTGGTTCGCCGGCTACCGCATGCAGTTCTTCGCCTCGAAGAAGCTGGCCACGCCGATCGACGACGTGTGGCAGAAGATCGGCGGCAACTTCCCCGAGGCGATGCAGAAGCTCAGCAAGGGCGAGGACGGCAAGTACTACTTCGTTCCGCTGTACACGTACCCGTGGGCGGTGTTCTACCGCAAGAGTGTCTTCGCCCAGCACGGCTACAAGGTCCCCACCACCTGGGACGACTTCGTCGCCCTGTGCAAGAGGATGAAGAAGGACGGGCTGGTCCCGATCGCCTTCGGCGACAAGGACGCCTGGCCCGCGATGGGCACCTTCGACCAGATCAACTTCCGCACCAACGGCTACGACTTCCACGTCGAGCTGATGGCCGGCAAGGCCTCCTGGACCGACCCCAAGGTGCGCAAGGTCTTCGACCACTGGACGGAGCTCCTGCCCTACCACCAGGAGGGCGCGGTGGGCCGCACCTGGCAGGACGCGGCGCAGACGCTGGTGGCCAAGAAGGCCGGCATGTATCTGCTGGGCACCTTCGTCGGTCAGCAGTTCACCGACAAGGCCGACCTGGACGACCTGGACTTCTTCGCGTTCCCGGAGATCGACCCGCAGTTCGGACAGGACACCGTCGAGGCCCCCACCGACGGCTTCATGCTCTCCAAGGCCCCGAAGAACCATGCCGGCGCCGTGAAGCTCCTGGAGTACCTGGGCACGCCCGAGGCCGAGCAGATCTACCTCAAGGCCGACTCCAGCGTGGTCGCCGCCTCCACCAAGGCCGACACCTCCTCCTACACCGCGCTGCAGAAGAAGTCCTTCGAGATGATCTCCGGCGCGAAGAGCCTGACGCAGTTCATGGACCGTGACTCCCGCCCGGACTTCACCTCGACGGTGATGCAGCCCGCGCTGCAGAACTTCGTCCGCAACCCGAAGAACATCGACAGCATCCTCTCGTCGATCGAGCGCCAGAAGAAGACGATCTTCGCCTCCTCCTGACGAACGGAGACCCGACGACTCGGATCACGACATGACCGCCACCCCCGCGAAGGCTCCGGAGTCGGCCACCCCGCCGGCCCCGGGGCCCGCCCCGACGTCCCCGACCGCCAAGGCTCCCCACGGCCACCGACGGCTGCTCACGCGCCGCGACCGCATCACGCTCGGCCTGATGGCCGGGGTGCCGACGATCCTGCACGTCCTGCTCGTCTGGCTGACGGCGCTGGCCTCGATCGCGCTGGCCTTCACCACCTGGGACGGCATCGGCTTCGACTCCATCAAGTGGGTCGGCCTGCACAACTTCCGTGAACTGTTCACCAGCAACCCGCAGTTCTGGCCCGCCGTCGAGCACAACGTCGTCTGGTTCGTGGTGCTCATCCTGCTGCCCACGCCCTTCGGCCTGTTCCTCGCCGTGCAGCTGGACAAGAAGATCCGCTTCAGCCGCGTCTACCAGACCGCGTTCTTCCTGCCGGTCGTGATGTCGCTCGCGGTCATCGGGTTCGTCTGGCAGCTGATCTACAACCCGGACACCGGCCTGATCAACAGCCTGATCGGCGCCAACAAGCCCGGCCACTACATCGACTGGATCGGCGACCCGGACCTCAACCTCTGGGCGATCCTCGTCGCCGCGTCCTGGCGGCACGCCGGTTACATGATGATCCTTTACCTGGCCGGTCTGAAGGGCGTCGACCCCGCTTTGCGCGAGGCGTCCGCCCTGGACGGCGCCAGTGAGTGGCAGACGTTCAAGAACGTCATCTTCCCGACCCTGCGCCCCACCAACACCGTCGTCCTGGTCGTCACGATCATCGAGGCGCTGCGCGCGTTCGACCTGGTCTTCGTCTTCAACAAGGGCGCCCAGGGCACGGAACTGCTGTCGATCCTGGTGACCAACAACATCATCGGCGAGTCCAGCCGCATCGGATACGGATCCGCGATCGCCGTCGTCCTGCTGGTGATCTCGCTCGCGGTGATCATCCCGTACCTGATCGCCACCTTCCGGAAGGAGCGGCGCGCATGAGTTCCCACCCGTCGCCCACCACTACCCTGAACGTGGCGCTTCGCGCAGCCCCTTTGAACTCTGGCGGCACGCGGGGGCAGCGCACCCCGATCCGCCCCGCCCGGATCCTGCTCCACACCTTCCTGGTCGTCACGGCGCTGGCCTGGCTCGCGCCCCTGCTGTGGGCGATGTACGCGGCGATGCGCCCGTACGCCGAGACCAGCACCAAGGGCTATGTCTCCTGGCCCGACAAGCTGAGCCTCGACAACTTCACCAACGCCTTCCAGCAGTCGGACATGCTGCACTACTTCGGCAACACACTGCTGATCGCGGTCCCGGCCGTACTGCTGACGCTGCTGCTGTCGTCGATGGTCGCCTTCTACGTCAGCCGCTTCGACTTCCGGGTCAACCTGTTCCTGCTGCTGGTGTTCACGGCCGGCAACCTGCTGCCCCAGCAGGTCATCATCACCCCGCTGTACCGCCTGTACCTGCTGATCGACCTGCCCGGCATCACGATGAGCGGCAAGCTCTACGACTCCGCGCTCGGCCTGGTGCTGATCCACGTGGCGTTCCAGTCCGGCTTCTGCGCCTTCGTGCTGAGCAACTACATGCGCTCACTGCCGCACGAACTCACCGAGGCCGCCCTGGTCGACGGCGCCTCCGTCTGGCGGCTGTACTGGCAGATCGTGCTGCCCCTGTGCAAGCCCGCCATGGCCGCCCTCGCCACCCTGCTGTCCATCTGGATCTACAACGACTTCTTCTGGGCCATCGTCCTCATCTCCACCGGCGAGAACATGCCCATCACCTCGGCGCTGAACAACCTCTCCGGCCAGTACTTCACCGACCCCAACCTGGTCGCCGCCGGAGCCCTGCTCACCGCGATCCCCACCCTGATCGTCTACTTCGCGCTCCAGCGCCAGTTCGTCAGCGGCCTCACCCTGGGCGCCAACAAGGGCTGACGCCCACTCCCCGAAAGAGAACCTCCGTGCACCACCCCTTCACCCCGGTCGCCTCCGTGCCGGTCGACCCCCGCAAGGCGCGCGTCCACGAGGAGGGCTGGCAGTCCTGGAGCCCCAGCGGCGCCTACGCCCTCGGCGCGACGCCGCATCGCCCGACGAACGCCAACTGGGCCACGGTCTGCTACCGGCCCGGCGTCACCGTCCCCGAGGGCACCTTCCAGGGCGAGGGCCTGCTCGCCCTCGACCCCGGCGACGGCTCCCCGGTCCGGCTCTGGGCGGCGGCCGAGCCGACGCGTGAGGTGCCGTCGATCCGGCTGGTCACGGGGGACGGGCGGGCCGCCGAGATCAGCGCCGACGGGCCGGTGAAGGAGTGGACCGGCCCGGACATCCAGTCGGTCCTGGGCGCGTGGGCCAGCGGCCTCGGCCTCGCCACCCCCCGCCCGGCACCGACTGTCTGGTGCTCCTGGTACGAGTACTTCACGGCCGTCACCGAGGACGACATCCACGAGAACCTCCGCGCGATGGACACCCTCGACCTGCCCGTCGACGTCGTCCAGATCGACGACGGTTACCAGCGGGCCCTCGGCGACTGGCTCACCCTCTCCGGCCGCTTCCGCTCCCGCGCCGGCGTCGCCGAGAAGATCCGCTCCCGCGGCCGCCGCGCCGGCATCTGGACGGCCCCGTTCCTCGTCGACCCGGCGAGCGACCTGGCCGCCGCGCACCCCGACTGGCTCGTCCGCGACACCACCGGCGGCTTCGCGCACGCCGGCCGCAACTGGGGCCACGACCTGCGCGTCCTGGACACCACCCACCCGGACGCGGCGGCGTACCTGACCGAGGTCTTCACGACCCTGCGCGCGGAGGGCTACGACTACTTCAAGACCGACTTCCTCTACGCGGGCGCCCTGCACGGCGTACGCCACGCAGACACCGGCGCCCTCACGGCCTACCGCGCCGGCATCGCCCTGATCCGCGAGGCCATCGGCGAGGACGCCTACCTTCTGGGCTGCGGCGCGCCGGTCCTGGCCTCCATCGGCCTGTTCGACGCGATGCGCGTCAGCCCCGACACGGCACCCCACCGCCGCCCCGAGGCCGATGACTACAGCCAACCCGGCCAGAACCCGGCCGAGTTCACGGGAGCGGCCCGCCAGTGGCAGCACCACCGCCTCTGGATCAACGACCCGGACTGCCTGATGGCCCGCCCGGCGGTCGAGACCCGCGAACAGTGGGCGGCGCACGTGGAGTCCACCGGGGGCCTGATGGCCTCCAGCGACCGGCTGCTGTCGCTGGACCAGTGGGGCGTGGAGACGACCCGCCGGCTCCTGTCGGGCGCCCACCGCTGAGAGACGGCCGGGGCGCGGCACTCCCCTAATCGTGCCGCGCCCCGCCCTCCCCGTTCCCCCGTCGGTCAGACCGCCTCGACCTCGGGCAGCGCTCCGGTCCGCGCCGCCCGGCCGTACCACCGGGCGCTCGTCTTCGGCGTGCGTTCCAGCGTCGCGTAGTCCACGTAGACCGCGCCGAAGCGCTTGCCGTAGCCGTACGCCCACTCGAAGTTGTCCATCAGGGACCACAGGTAGTAGCCGCGGACGTCGGCACCGTCGGCGATGGCCCGGCGGACCGCCGACAGGTGGCCGTGCAGGTAGGCGACCCGCTCCGGGTCGTGCACCCGGCCGTCGGAGTCGATCTTGTCGTCGTAGGCCGCGCCGTTCTCCGTGATGTACAGCGGCAGGCCCGGCGCCTCCCGGGTGTAGCGCATGATCAGCTCGTGCAGACCCGTCGGGTCGATCGTCCAGCCCATCTCCGTGCGGTCGCCGGGCGTCTGGTGGAAGGCGACGTCGTCCGCGGCCGGCCACGGCGAGTGGTCGCTCGCCCCGTGGCCGTCGGCGCGCGGCGTCTGCGCCGACGCGTCCGCCGCCGAGACAAGCGCGGGCGTGTAGTAGTTGAGGCCCAGCGCGTCCAGCGGCTGGTTGATCAGCTCCAGGTCGCCGTCGAGGACGAAGTCCCAGTCCGTGAGGCCCGCCGTCGCCACATACAGCGACTCCGGGTAGGCGCCGTGCAGCATCGGCCCGTGGAACACTCCGTTGGCCAGGTCGTCGATCCTGCGGGCCGCGTCCAGATCCGCCGGGTCCTGCGAAAGCGGCCGCACCACCGAGGAGTTGAGGCTGACCGCGACGGTGTTGCGGGCCGGCATCACCGACCGCAGCGCGGACGCGCCCAGCCCGTGCGCCAGGTTCAGATGGTGCGCGGCACGCAGCGAGGCCGCCGGATCCGTACGGCCCGGGGCGTGCACCCCGGAGGCGTAGCCCAGGAACGCGCTGCACCACGGCTCATTGAGTGTGATCCACTGCTCCACCCGGTCGCCCAGCGCCTCGCCGACGATCTGCGCGTACTCCGCGAACCGGTACGCCGTGTCGCGCTCCGGCCAGCCGCCCGCATCCTCCAGCTCCTGCGGCAAATCCCAGTGGTAGAGGGTGACGGCCGGCTTGATGTTCTTGGCCAGCAGCTCGTCCACCAGCCGCCGGTAGAAGTCCAGGCCCGTCTGCACGGCCGGGCCCCGGCCGGTCGGCTGCACCCGCGACCACGAGATGGAGAAGCGGTAGGCGCCCAGGCCCAGCTCCGCCATCAGCGCCACGTCGTCACGGTAGCGGTGGTAGTGGTCGACAGCGATGTCACCGGTCTCGCCACCGGCTGTCTTGCCCGGCGTGTGGCTGAAGGTGTCCCAGATCGACGGCGTACGGCCGTCCTCCCGCACCGCGCCCTCGATCTGGTACGCGGATGTCGCCGCGCCCCACAGGAAGGCGGGCGGGAAGGTCACCGGAGTGGCCGGGTTCTCGGAGTCAGGCATGGAAGCGCTCCCAAAGCGGGTCGAGTAGACCGAAGACGGAGGGGAGGGGACGAAAGAAGAGGAAAGAGGAGGGGCCGGAGCGGCGCTGACCCGGCCCCCTGAAAGGATCAGCCCTTGACGGCGCCCTGCATGATGCCGCCCACGATCTGCTTGCCGAAGATCGCGAAGACCAGCAGCAACGGCAGCGTGCCCAGCAGCGCGCCCGCCATGATCAGGGACTGGTCGGGGGTGTAGCCGCGGCCCAGGCCCGCGACGGCGACCTGCACGGTCGGGTTGCCGGTCTGCGTAAGCACCAGGAACGGCCACAGGAAGTCGTTCCAGGTCTGCACGAACATCAGCATGCCCAGGACGGCCATCGCGGGCCGCGCGGTCGGGAACACCACGTGCCACACCACGCGCCAGCTGCTCGCCCCGTCAACGCGGGCCGCCTCGATGATCTCGTCCGGCAGCGCCTGAATCAGGTACTGCCTCATGAAGAACACGCCGAACGCGCTCACCAGAGAGGGGAAGATCACCGCCTGGAGCTGGTCCGTCCAGTCGAGCTTGGCGACCATCATGTACAGGGGGATGATGCTGAGCTGCGGCGGCACCATCATCGTTCCGATGACCACGAGCATCGCCGCGCCGCGGCCCTTGAAGCGCAGCTTGGCGAAGGCGAATCCGGCAATCGTCGACAGGAACACGATGGTGAACGACGAAATGCCGGCCACCAGAGTGGTGTTGAGGAACGCCTCGCCCAGGTTGGCGTCCGTCCAGGCCACTTCGAGCTTGTCGAAGAGGCCGGAGCCGAACCAGAACGGCGGCGGGGTCTGTGCCAGGCGCTGGTTGTCGCGCGAGGCGGCGATCGCTGTCCACACCAGCGGGAACAGCGAGATGACGGTGAAGAGGGCGAGGATGACGTACGCCACCGGGCCGGCGTGCAGCTGCCCGCCCGCGCGTGCCGCCTTCATGCCACGTGATCGCTTCGGCGGCTCGGGGGCCGCGTCGGCCGGGGGTTTCGTCAGGGTCGTCGTCACGGCCTTCTCCTTAGCTACTGGCGCGCAGCCGGCGCGAGATGACGTAGTTGACGATCCCGATCACGATGAGGATCAGGAACATCGTCCAGGCGATGGCGGAGGCGCGGCCCAGGTGCTGGTTGATCCAGCCCTGCTCGTACAGGTAGAGGCCGAGCGTCTGGAACTGGTGCTGGGATCCGCCGGAGGCGCCCTTGTTCGCGTCGAACAGCAGCGGCTCGCCGAACACCTGCGAGGCGCCGATGGTCGACACCACGACCGTGAACAGGATCGTCGGACGCAGCGAGGGCAGCGTGACGTGGAGGAACTGCCGCCAGCGGCTGGCTCCGTCCAGTGCCGCCGACTCGTACAGGTCCTGCGGGATCGCCTGCATCGCGGCCAGGTAGATCAGCGCGTTGTAACCCGTCCAGCGCCAGATGATGATGCTGGACACGGCGATCTGGGAGGGCCACTTGTCGTTCTGCCAGTCGACGTGGTCGATGCCGACGGCGTTCAGCACCCAGTTGATCATGCCGTAGTCGCGGCCGAAGAGCAGCACGAAGACCAGCGAGGCGGCGGCGATCGACGTGGCGTACGGGGCCAGCATGACCACGCGGTAGAAGGTGGAACCGCGCAGCTTGTAGTTGAGGATGTGCGCCAGGCCCATCGCCATCAGCAGCTGCGGAACCGTGGAGATGACGCCGATGGTCAGAGTGTTCTTCGCCGCGTTCCAGAAGAAGTCGTCGTCGAAGATACGGGTGTAGTTGCGCAGGCCCGCCCAGGACATGTCCGTGGGTGCCGTCAGCTCCACCTGGTGCAGCGAGGCCCAGCCGGTGTACAGCAGCGGGAACAGGCCGAACGCGAGGAAGAGCAGGAAGAAGGGCGAGACGAACGCGTAGGGGCTCCACCGCATGTCGCGTTGCCAGCGACGGGAGAGCCGGGCGCGCTTCTTCATCGCCCGCTCCGTGTCCGCGTCGGCCGGCGGGCGGCCCGGGGCCGCGCCCCCCTCCTTCACGGGGGGCGCGGCGGTGTCGTGCCTGGATGCCATTCCGGTCACTGGTCCAGGTTGTTGTCGATGGTCTTGACGGCCGTGTCCCACGCCTCCTCGGGCGACTTGCCCTGGGTGACGAGGATGACGCCGTTGTCCGTCAGACCCTGCTGGATGATCTGGTCCTTCGGGCCGATCGTCTGCACCGGGCTGCTCTTGGCGGCCGCGGCGAAGATGGTGCCGATCGGCGCGTCACCGGTCATCTCGTTCTTGGCGCTCTTCACCGCGTCCGACTCGTAGGCGGCCGGGGTGCTCGGGAAGCTGCCCTGCACGGCGAACAGCTTGGCCTGCTGCTCGGGCGCGGTCAGCCAGGCGGCCAGCTTCGCGGCCTCCTCGGCGTTCTTGCCGGACTTGGGAACAGCCAGGAAGGAACCGCCCCAGTTGCCGGACTTCGGCGACGCGGCCACGTCCCACTTGCCCTTGGCCTCCGGCTTGGACTTGCCCTTGATGTAGCCGAGCATCCACGGCGGGCAGGACATCGCGGCGAACTTGCTGTTGGCGATCGTGGTGTCCCAGGCAGGCTGGAACTGTGTCTGGTTGCCGATCAGTCCGTCCTCGGCGGCCTGGGCGGTAAGCTCGAAGGCGTCCTTGACGGCCGGGTTCGACTTGTAGACGACCTTGCCGGAGGAGTCGTAGAAGCGGTCCTTCTCACTGCTGAGGATCGCCTGGAGCAGCCCGCCGGGGGAGTCCAGGAAGGTGGTGCCCTTCGGCGCCTTCTTCTTGTAGTCCTCGCCGACCTTGACCAGCTTCTTCCAGTCACCGGCCCACAGCTTGGCGACCTCCTCGCGGTCGGTGGGCAGACCGGCCTTCTCGAAGAGGTCCTTGCGGTAGCAGATGGCCATCGGGCCGACGTCCGTACCCAGGCCGACGGTCTGACCGCCCTCGGTGGTGGCCTGCTGCCACTTCCACTCCAGGTAGTCGCTCTTCTTGCCGTACTTGGAGAGGTCCAGCAGCTTGTCGGACTGGGTCTTGACGATCTCGGCGATGTTGCCGACTTCGACGCCCTGGATGTCCTGCAGGCCGCTGTTGGTGGTCAGGTGGTTGACCAGCGTGGGGTAGTAGTTCTCGTTCCGCTCGACGACCGTCTGCTGGATGTCGACGTCCGGGTGGAGCTTCTCGTACTCCTTGTAGAGGCCGGCCTCCTCGAACCCGAAGGTGCCGAAGAGTCCCAGGGTGATCTTGGTCTTGCCGCCGCTGTCGCCGTCCGACGACGAGCCGCCGTTTCCGCCGTCGTCGGCACAGCCGGCCAGCAGCCCGGCGCCCAGCGACGCGACGGCCGCGACGACCATCGCCTTGCGGGCGGTTCGGATGCGTGCTCGCATGTCGTCCTCCTGTTGCCCTGACGTGCCGACCCCCCGGCCAACTGCGTTGTCGGACCCTTTTTACGCGCTCAGGCTCGGGTGGGGAACGTGCGGGTTGTGTATGTGCCAGGTAGCGTGGGAGCGCTCCCACCAGTGATGTGTTGAAGAGTCCCCGGTCGTGGCGGGGGTGTCAAGGGACCGGACAGCGAGAGATGCGTTCAGTTATCTGCCTGTTAACTGGACCCGGGCCCGGACCGGTAGGGGCCCGGTCCGGAGGGATCAAGCCGACC
>NZ_JBEXSH010000147.1:0-13647 GCF_040613555.1 Streptomyces sp. NPDC006265 | reverse complement strand
GTCCGCGAAGTCCCGCCTGCCCCGCGACGCCTGGCACGCTCCCCCGAGCTCTCGACTCCGCTCGAGCAGGGGGTACCCCCGCGCCCCGCACGCCGAGAGCGCGGACGCCGCGGAGCCCGCCCTCCGGGCGAACGGCGGGACTCTGCGGACACGACCCAGCGGCGGCACCCGTCCCAAGAAGAGCGGCACCCCGCTACGCAGGGCTGCGGACCCACTCGGCGCCGGCAGCGACGCCGAGCACCCCGCTACGCCGGGTCGGGCACCCACCCGGCCTCAGCACCCACGCCGAGTACCCCGCACCTCCCTCAAGCCGTCGCAGCCGGCGGAACCGGCGGAGCCAACTGGCGGGACAGCCACGTCGGTACGCCCCCCAGCAGCCGGAACAACCGCCGGGCCTCCTCCCGCAGCCGGGACGCCTCCGGCTCCGTCTCCGTGTCGGCCAGGGACACCAGCGCAGGGGCCGTGCCGACGAGATAGCCCAGCTCCTCCCGGATCCGCAGCGACTCCGCGAAACCGTGCCGCGCCTCCGCCAACTCCCCTTCCCGCAGGGCGAGTCCCGCGAGATGACGCCATGTGAAGGACAGCAGCAGCGGGTCGGAGTGCGCCGTCGCGCCCGCGTGGGCCCGGCGGTACGCGGCCCGCGCGGCCTGAGGCGCGCTCGTCAGGTTCTCCGCCAGCCGCACGCGACGGAAGTCCAGCTGTGCCCGCGCCGGAGCCCCCGGAGGGACCAGCGCCGCTGCCCGACCGAGCGCGGCCCGCGCCTCGTCGGCCCGGTCCCGCACCGCGAGCAGCGTCGCCGCGTAGGCCAAGTACCCGCGTTCACAAGCGGCCGCGCCGCGTTCGTCGTCGCTGTGGGCCATCGCCTCGGCCGTGCGCAGCGCGTCCTCGGCCTCCTCCCAGCCCTGCTCGGTGTACAGACACCGTTCCACCAGCAACGACGCGCGTTGGAGCGCCGCCGCCGGTGTGGTCGGCAGCAGCAGGGCGGCCGCGTCGGCCCAGCACCCGCGGGAGCGCAGCCGCCATACCGCGGTCTGGAGGGGATCGTCACCGGCGGTCGTTCCGTTACCAGACATGGCGGTATGCGCCACGTTGCCCTCCCCGAGCACGCCATCGAGCTGTTGAGTGGTGGCGGCATCTCAGCACGAATCGGCGGGCCGGGCCAAGGGGGTGGGTGAAGGATTTCACAAAGTCGTGGGACTCGGGGGTGCTCCGGGTTTGCCGCCGGGACACCCCGCGTATCAGCTCATGCGCAGTGCCAGGAAGAAATCCAGCTTGTCCTCGAGCCGCGACAGATCACGACTTGTCAACTGCTCGATCCGTCCGACCCGGTAGCGCAGCGTGTTGACGTGCAGGTGCAGACGGGTGGCGCAGCGGGTCCAGGAACCGTCGCAGTCGAGGAAGGCCTCCAGGGTGGGGATCAGCTCGGCGCGGTGGCGGCGGTCGTAGTCGCGCAGGGGGTCCAGGAGGCGGGCCGTGAAGGCCCGGCGGACGTCGTCCGGGACGAAGGGCAGCAGCAGGACGTGCGAGGCCAGTTCCTGGTGGCCCGCCGCGCAGACCCGGCCAGGGCGGGCCGCGGCGACGCGCCGGGCGTGCCGGGCCTCCTCCAGCGCGCCCCGCAGGCCCTCCGCCGAGTGGACGGCCGCGCTGACGCCGAGGGTGAGGCGGCCGTCGTCGTTCAGGCCCGCCGTGAGGGGCTCCCGTACCGATGCCAGGAGCGCGTCCGCGAGGATGCCCCTCTCCGAGCCGTCGTGCTCGGCGGAGACGGCCGGGAGGGGCACCAGGGCGATGGCCTCGCCGCCCGCGTGGGCCACGGCGATGCGGTCGGAGTGCTCCGGCCCGGCGACCGCGGGGTCGACGAGGACCTCCTCCAGCAGGGCCTGCGCCACCGGACCGCCCTCGATCTCCTCGCCCTCCCAGTCGACGCGGGCCACCACCACCTGCCAGTGCGGCGCGGCTCCCAGGCCGGGCAGCAGCACCGGCGCGGCCACGCGCAGCCGGGCGGCGATCTCGGCGGGGGCAGCACCCGTCTGCACCAGCTCCAGGACCTCCTGGGCCAGGCGGCGGCGGACCGTGCGGGCCGCGTCGCGGCGGTCCCGCTCGACCGCGATCAGCTGGGTGACGCCGTAGAGCAGGTCCAGGCGTTCCTCTGGCCAGTCCCCGGCGTCCGCCTCCACGGCCAGCAGCCAGTCCGACAGGACGGTTTCGCGGACGTCCCGGGCCGGCTGCGGGGAGCGGCCCGTGGAGCGCACCGGGAACAGGGAATAGGTCGTGGCGCCCAGGACGACGCGGTGGGGGCCGCGGCGGCCCGTGCGGGTGGCGGCCAGGTGCTCCCCGGCGAGCCGGGCGCACGCCTCGGCCGGCAGGGCGGGCCCCGCAGCCGTCGAGCCGGCGATCGGGCGGCCGGTGGGGGAGAGGACCCAGGCCCGCAGGTCCAGGTCCGTGCCCAGCAGGTCCAGGACCACGTCCGGACCGCCGCCCGCCGGACCCGAGGTCATCATCCGGCGGTGGCGGTCGACGACCGCCGCGAGATCGCCGGCGCGCTCGCCGGACACCTGCCGTACGACGTGCTCGGTGATGGTCGCGAACGCCACCGACTCGTGCACCGCGAAGAGCGGAAGACGATGCCGGGCGCAGGCCACGACCAGGTCCTCGGGGACGTCCCCGAGCTCGGCCTCGCCCGCGGCCAGGGCCGTCACGCCCGCCTGCACCAGGATCCGGACGAACGGCTCCGAGTCGTCGGCGTCCCGGCGCCAGGCCAGGCCCGTGAGCACCAGTTCGCCACCGGCGAGGTAGCGGCTGGGGTCGCGCAGGTCGGTGGTCATCACACCCCGCACGGTGCGGTCCAGCTCGTCCTCGCCGCCGAGCAGCTTGAGGCCCAGCGCGTCGGTGTCCAGCAGTGCGCGCAGCCGCATTCTCGTCGCCGCCGTTCTTTGTCTCGAAATCAAACCCTGCCCGGGCTGTGTCCCAGGTCACGCGACCGTGTCGCGCGTTTCCACAGGAGAACGAGGAGGTTTCTGAGGACCTCCGTTCATACGAATCTACAAGATGCCTGTTCTGGCCAGCCAACTCCTTCATGGTTTCCGTGACTGACTCGCTCGGCGCAGTGCGCTGTGTACTGAGGCCACTACGCGTCAACAGCACATGAACGAGCCGGGACCGCCGCACACGGATTGGCTCAATCTGAACGCCCCACGAGAAGACGAAGAAGAGAGCCGGTCATGGACTTCCTTCGCCCCGCCAGCTGGGAGGAGGCGCTCGCCGCGAAAGCCGAGCACCCCACAGCTGTGCCGATTGCGGGTGGCACCGACGTGATGGTCGAGATCAACTTCGACCACCGCCGGCCCGAGTACCTCTTGGACCTGAACCGCATCGGCGACCTCTCCGAATGGGAGGTCGGCGAGGAGAGCGTGCGGCTGGGTGCCTCCGTGCCGTACACGAAGATCATGGAGAACCTGCGCGCCGAACTGCCGGGTCTCGCCCTCGCCTCGCACACGGTCGCCTCCCCGCAGATCCGCAACCGCGGCGGCGTCGGCGGCAACCTCGGCACCGCCTCCCCGGCCGGTGACGCCCACCCCGCCCTGCTCGCCGCGGGCGCCGAGGTGGAGGTCGAGTCGGTGCGCGGCACGCGCCGCATCCCGATCGACGCGTTCTACACGGGCGTGAAGCGCAACGCGCTGGCGGCCGACGAGCTGATCCGCGCCGTGCACGTGAAGAAGGCCGACGGACCGCAGCAGTTCTCCAAGGTGGGAACCCGGAACGCGATGGTCATCGCCGTGTGCGCCTTCGGGCTGGCGCTGCACCCCGGGACGCGGACCGTGCGGACGGGCATCGGCTCGGCCGCCCCGACGCCCGTTCGGGCCAAGGCCGCCGAGGAGTTTCTGAACGCCGCGCTGGAGGAGGGCGGCTTCTGGGACAACGGGCAGATCATCACTCCTTCGGTCGCCAAGCAGTTCGCGGACCTGTGCTCCGCCGCCTGCAACCCGATCGACGACGTCCGGGGCACCGCGAGCTACCGCCGCCACGCGGTCGGCGTCATGGCCCGCCGCACGCTGACCTGGACCTGGGAGTCCTACCGCGGCACCCGCCGCCTCACCGAGGGAGCTGCGTGATGCGTGTCAACTTCACGGTCAACGGCCGTCCGCAGGAAGCCGACGACGTGTGGGAGGGCGAGTCCCTGCTGTACGTGCTGAGGGAGCGGCTCGGCCTGCCGGGTTCGAAGAACGCCTGTGAGCAGGGCGAGTGCGGCTCGTGCACGGTCCGTCTGGACGGTGTGCCGGTCTGCTCGTGCCTGGTCGCCGCCGGGCAGGTGGAGGGCCGCGAGGTCGTCACCGTCGAGGGGCTCGCCGACTTCGCCAAGCAGCGCGCCGAGGGCGGCTGCGCCTCCGGCGCCTGCGGTACGTCCCTGCAGAACGCCCGGCAGTGGGGGGTGAAGGGCACCGACTCGCAGACCGGCGAGGGCACCGAGCTGTCGACGGTCCAGCAGGCGTTCATCGACGCCGGCGCCGTCCAGTGCGGCTTCTGCACACCCGGCCTGCTGGTCGCGGCCGACGAGATGCTGGAGCGCAACCCGACGCCGAGCGACGCGGACATCCGCGAGGCGCTGTCGGGCAACCTGTGCCGCTGCACCGGCTACGAGAAGATCATGGACGCGGTCCGCCTCGCGGCCGCCCGGCAGTCAGAGGCGGTCTGATCATGGCTTCCCCCAGTGGAACCCCCACGAAGATCACCCAGGGCTCCCAGACCAAGGGCGGCATCGGCGAGTCCACGCTCCGCCCCGACGGCACCCTCAAGGTCACGGGCGAGTTCGCGTACTCGTCCGACATGTGGCACGAGGACATGCTGTGGGGGCAGATCCTCCGCTCGACCGTCGCGCACGCCGAGATCGTGTCCCTCGACACGAGCGAGGCCCTGGCCATGCCGGGTGTCTACGCCGTGCTGACGTACGACGACCTGCCCACCGACGTGAAGAACTACGGGCTGGAGATCCAGGACACCCCGGTCCTCGCCCACGGCAAGGTCCGCCACCACGGCGAGCCGGTCGCCCTGGTCGCCGCCGACCACCCGGAGACCGCGCGCCGGGCCGCCGCGAAGATCAAGGTCGACTACCGCGAACTGCCCGTCATCACCGACGAGGCCTCCGCGACCGCCCCGGACGCGCTCCTCGTCCACGAGAACCGCGACGACCTCCCCCAAGGGCCTCCGACGAGCTCCGGTCCAGGGGGTATCCCCATCGCCGGCCACGTCCCGCACCCCAACATCGTGCACCGCCAGCCGATCGTCCGCGGTGACGTGGCGGCCGCCCGCGAGCGGGCCGACGTGATCGTCACGGGCGAGTACACCTTCGGCATGCAGGACCAGGCCTTCCTCGGCCCCGAGTCCGGCCTCGCCGTGCCGGAGGAGGACGGCGGCGTCCACCTCTACATCGCCACCCAGTGGCTGCACAGCGACCTGCGCCAGATCGCGCCCGTGCTCGGCCTGCCCGAGGACAAGGTGCGGATGACGCTCTCCGGCGTCGGCGGCGCGTTCGGCGGCCGCGAGGACCTGTCGATGCAGATCCACGCCTGCCTGCTGGCCCTGCGCACCGGCAAGCCCGTCAAGATCGTCTACAACCGGTTCGAGTCGTTCTTCGGCCACGTCCACCGCCACCCCGCGAAGCTGTACTACGAGCACGGGGCCACCAAGGACGGCAAGCTCACCCACCTGAAGTGCCGGATCGTTCTGGACGGCGGCGCCTACGCCTCCGCCTCCCCGGCCGTCGTCGGCAACGCCTCCTCCCTGTCCGTCGGCCCGTACGTGGTCGAGGACGTGGACATCGAGGCCATCGCCCTCTACACCAACAACCCGCCCTGCGGCGCGATGCGCGGCTTCGGCGCGGTCCAGGCGTGCTTCGCCTACGAGGCGCAGATGGACAAGCTCGCCGCGAAGCTCGGCATGGACCCGGTGGAGTTCCGCCGGCTCAACGCCATGGAGCAGGGCACGCTCCTGCCGACCGGCCAGCCCGTCGACTCCCCGGCCCCCGTCGCCGAACTGCTGCGCCGCGTCAAGGCGATGCCGATGCCGCCGGAGCGCCAGTGGGAGTCCAGCGAGGGCGCCGACGTACGGCAGTTGCCGGGCGGCCTGTCCAACACCACGCACGGCGAGGGCGTCGTACGCGGGGTCGGCTATGCGGTCGGCATCAAGAACGTCGGCTTCTCCGAGGGGTTCGACGACTACTCCACCGCCAGGGTCCGCGTGGAGGTCGTCGCCGGCGAGCCCGTCGCCACCGTGCACACCGCCATGGCGGAGGTCGGCCAGGGCGGCGTCACCGTCCACGCGCAGATCGCCCGCACCGAGCTGGGTGTCACGCAGGTGACCATCCACCCGGCCGACACCCAGGTGGGCAGCGCCGGTTCGACGTCGGCCTCGCGGCAGACGTACGTCACCGGCGGCGCGGTGAAGAACTCCTGCGAGCTGGTCCGCGAGAAGGTCCTGGAGATCGGGCGCCGCAAGTTCGGTTCCTACCACTCGGCCTGGGCGACGGCCGAACTGCTCCTGGAGGGCGGCAAGGTCGTCACCGACGGCGGCGAGGTCCTCGGCGACCTGGCCGACGTGCTGGAGGGCGAGACCGTGGAGGTCGAGGCGGAGTGGCGGCACCGGCCGACCGAGCCCTTCGACCTGCGCACCGGCCAGGGCAACGGGCACGTGCAGTACTCCTTCGCCGCGCACCGGGCCGTCGTCGAGGTCGACACCGAGCTCGGCCTGGTCAAGGTCATCGAGCTGGCCTGCGCCCAGGACGTCGGCAAGGCGCTCAACCCGCTGTCGGTGCTCGGCCAGATCCAGGGCGGCACCACACAGGGCCTGGGCGTGGCGGTCATGGAGGAGATCGTCGTCGACCCGAAGACGGCGAAGGTCAAGAACCCCTCCTTCACCGACTACCTGATCCCGACCATCCTCGACACGCCGACCATCCCGGTCGACGTCCTCGAACTCGCCGACGAGCACGCCCCGTACGGGCTGCGCGGTATCGGCGAGGCACCCACCCTGTCGTCGACCCCGGCCGTCCTCGCGGCGATCCGGAACGCGACCGGGCTCGAGCTGAACCGGACCCCGGTGAGGCCCGAGCACCTGACGGGCACCCAGCTCTCCGAGGGCTGAGCAGTCACGTCCCCCTGGGGGCTTCGCCCCCCAGGGCCTTTTGTTCGTCTCGGGCCGTCCCCCGGGTCGTGAACATCCCAACCCCCTTTGAAACTTGGGAGACGGCACCCATGACCCAGCAATCACTGGAGCCGAGGGCCACAGCCGACGACGCGGGTGAAGACACCCGCGTCCCGGCCGGACGGTCCTGGCTCGACCGGTACTTCCACATATCCCACAGACGGTCCACGGTCGCCCGTGAAGTGCGCGGCGGCATCACGACCTTCATGGCGATGGCGTACATCCTCCTGCTCAACCCCCTGATCCTGTCCGGCAAGGACGCGGCCGGCGCCACGCTGGCCCAGCCGGCCCTGATCACCGCCACCGCGTTCGCGGCGGCCTTCACCACCCTGCTGATGGGCTTCGTCGGCAAGGTGCCGCTCGCCCTCGCCGCCGGCCTCTCGGTCTCCGGAGTCCTCGCCTCCCAGGTCGCGCCCGAGATGACCTGGCCGCAGGCGATGGGCATGTGCGTGATGTACGGCGTGATCATCATGCTGCTGGTCGTCACCGGCCTGCGCGAGATGATCATGAACGCGATCCCGCTCGCGCTCAAGCACGGCATCACGATGGGCATCGGCCTGTTCATCGCCCTCATCGGTTTCTACAAGTCGGGCTTCGTGCACCAGGGCAAGGCCACGCCCCTCGCGCTCGGCCCGTCGGGCGAACTGGCGGGCTGGCCCGTGCTGCTGTTCGCGGGGACCCTGCTCCTGATCTTCATGCTCCAGGCCCGCAACATCCCCGGCGCCATCCTCATCGGCATCGGCAGCGGCACGGTCGTCGCGGCGGTCCTGAACGCCGCCGGTGTCGTCAACCCCGGGCAGTGGTCGGGCGGCGCACCCGAACTGCACGGCAGCGCGGTGTCCATGCCCGACTTCTCGCTCTTCGGGGACGTGCAGTTCGGCGGCTGGGGCGAGGTCGGCGCGATGACCGTCGGGATGATCGTCTTCACGCTGGTGCTCGCCGGGTTCTTCGACGCGATGGCCACCATCATCGGCGTCGGCACCGAGGCCGAGCTCGCCGACGCCAAGGGCCGCATGCCGGGCCTGTCCAAGGCGCTGTTCATCGACGGGGCCGGCGGCGCGATCGGAGGCGTGTCCGGCGGCTCCGGCCAGACGGTGTTCATCGAGTCGGCGACGGGTGTCGGCGAGGGCGCCCGCACCGGCCTGGCCTCCGTGGTCACGGGCCTGTTCTTCGCGGCCTGCCTGTTCTTCACCCCGCTCACGGCGATCGTGCCGCAGGAGGTCGCGTCCGCCGCCCTCGTCGTCATCGGCGCCATGATGCTGATGAACGCCCGGCACGTGGACTGGGCCGACCGGGCCACCGCCGTCCCGGTGTTCCTCACGGTCGTGCTGATGCCGTTCACGTACACCATCACCACCGGTGTGGCCGCGGGCGTCATCTCCTACGTCGCCATCAAGACCGCCCAGGGCAAGTGGCGCGAGATCGGCACCTTCATGTGGATCCTCACGGCGGTGTTCCTCGTCTACTTCACCCTCAACCCGATCGAGAGCTGGCTGGGCGTCCATTGACGCCCCGAGCCGTAAGCCTTTCGCAGCCTAAGGAGACCGACACAGATGCTGGACATCGCCGAGGAGCTGAACCGGTGGGTCGAGCAGGGCCGTGACTTCGCCGTCGCCACCGTGGTGGCCGTCGGTGGCAGCGCGCCCCGCGGGCCCGGCGCCGCGCTCGCGGTGGACGCCGAGGGCACAGCGATCGGCTCGGTCTCCGGCGGCTGCGTGGAGGGCGCGGTCTACGAGCTGTGCGAGCAGGCGCTGCGGGACGGCGAAACCGCCCTGCAGCGCTTCGGATACAGCGACGACGACGCCTTCGCCGTGGGCCTGACCTGCGGCGGCGTCATCGACATCCTGGTCACCCCGGTACGGGCCGCCGATCCGGTCCGCCCGGTGGCCAGGGCCGCGCTCACCGCCGCCGCACTAGGGGAGGCGGCGGCGCTGGCGCGGATCGTGTCGGGCCCACGCGAACTGACGGGCCGGGCCCTCGTGGTCCGCCCCGACGGTTCCCGCGACGGCGGCTTCGGCGCCCATCCGGAGCTGGACCGCACGGTCGCCGCCGAGGCCGGCGCCTTCCTGGACGCCGGCCGCACCGGAACCCTGGAGATCGGCGAGCAGGGCTCGCTCTGCGGAGCGCCTCTCACGGTCCTGGTCGAGTCCTCGGTCCCCGCAGCCCGCATGATCGTCTTCGGGGCGATCGACTTCGCCTCCGCCCTGGTCCGCATGGGCAAGTTCCTCGGCTACCACGTCACTGTGTGCGACGCGCGCCCCGTCTTCGCGACCCGGACGCGCTTCCCGGACGCCGACGAGATCGTCGTCGACTGGCCCCACCGCTACCTGGAGCGCACGGACGTCGACACCCGTACGGTCCTGTGCGTCCTCACCCACGACGCCAAGTTCGACGTGCCCCTGCTGAAGCTGGCGCTGCGCCTGCCGGTGGCGTACGTCGGTGCCATGGGCTCCCGGCGCACCCACCTGGACCGCACCACCCGCCTGCGTGAAGTCGGCGTCACCGAAACGGAGTTGAGCCGGCTGCACTCGCCGATCGGCCTGGACCTCGGGGCTCGTACGCCCGAGGAGACGGCCCTGTCGATCGCGTCGGAGATCGTCGCCGGGAAGCGGGGCGGCAGCGGGGTCTCGCTGACCGGGGCGCACACACCGATCCACCACGAGCCGGAGTCGAAGGCGGTCGGGCGGATCGGCTCGGTCGCCTGAGCCGTCAGGGCTGTCTGAGCAGGCGGTTCAGGGCCCGGCCGAACACGTGCCGCGACGAGCGCCGCACCACGCCGTCGAAGAGCGACGGCAGGAACCGGATCCGGATCTCCTCCCGCCAGATCACCCGCGTACGGCCCCCCGGCCCCGGTCGCACCTCCAGTTCGGCCCACCCCAGCACCACACGGCCCCGCTTCTCGAGCCGGCACAGCCCCGCGGCCCCGTCCTCCGGCGGCTGCCACACCGTGACCTCCATCGGGTCGTCGAAGACCAGCGGCCCGGCGCCCGAACGGGCCACGACGAGCGTGCCCTCACGCGTCGGCCCGGGCGTCACCACCCGGACCACCGTCAACGGCACCGCCTCACCGTGCCGCGGCCATCGCGTGATCCGCCGCCACGCCTCGTCGAGGGGGAGTGGAGCCGTGCGTTCGAGCAGGATGTTCGCCACGCCCCGATCGTAGGGAACCCGGGGGGCCTTACCGGTACACCTCGCCCGGCTCGGCCTCGCCCGGTGCCAGCAACTGGGGCACCGTCACGAAGACGTACCCGCGTTCCTTCAGCGCGTCGACGATCCCCGGTACGGCCGGCACCGTGCCGTCGTAGAGGTCGTGCAGGAGGATGATCCCGTCCCGGGAGGACTGGGCGAGGACGCGGCGGGTGATCAGGTCGGAGTCGGTCGTCTTGTAATCCTTGGCCGTCACGCTCCACAGGACCTCGGAGAGGCCCAGCTCGCGGCAGATGGCGTGCACGGTCTCGTCGGTGCGGCCCTGCGGCGGGCGCATCAGGGTCGGGCGCCGTCCGGTGAGGCGCTCTATCTCCTGGTTGGGGCGTTCCAGCTCCTCGCGTATCTCCTCCGGTCTCAGCCGGGTCAGGATCTTGTGACCCCAGGTGTGGCTGGCCACCTCGTGGCCCTCGTCGGCCATGCGCCGCACCAGCTCCGGGTACTTCTCGATGTGCCGCTTGCCGAGGAGGAAGAAGGTCGCCGGGACCTGCTTCTCCCTCAGGATGTCCAGCAGCCGCGGGGAGTGCTCGCTCGGTCCGGCGTCGAAGGTGAGTGCGATGCACTTGACCTCGCGGCAGTCGACGGTGCCGAAACGGGCCGTTCGGAGGTCCGGGGCCGGTCGGGCCCGGACGGTGCTGGGGGCCGTGGTGTCGGCCCCCGAGCAGCCGCTCAGGGCCAGGGTGAGGGCGGCGGTCGCCGCGAGCGTCCCGGCCGTTCGGAACGCGGTCCCCGTTTTCTTCATCTTCTTGGTCTGAGAAGGCATGCCCGGACTATATATCGCGTGTATACGCGCGGTTTATAGTCATCGAGGCGTTCCCTGACGGTCTGGCCCGGTGTTTGGGGGAGCCGTACCGCGGCACTCGCCAGCACGGTGGCTCGCGCATGCCGTCGGAGGGAGGGCCGCCCGGATGACCTCGTACGCCGTCGTGATTCCCACCCTCGCCTCGGACACCCTCGCCTCGGACACCCTCGCCGACTGTCTCGCCGCGCTCGCCGCCGCGACCGGACCGCACCCCGAGGAGATCGTTCTCGTCGACGACCGGACCGAGCGCGAACCCGGCCCGCTGCAGCACCCGTTGAGCGTCCTCGGCGACCTGCGGGAGCGGACCACCGTGCTGGGCGGCGGCGGTCGTGGGCCCGCCGCCGCCCGCAATACCGGGCTGCGCGCCGTGCACACGCCGTGGACCGTGTTCCTCGACGACGACGTCCAGGTGGGCGCCCGCTGGTGCGAGAAACTGGCCGAGGACCTCGCCGAGGCCTCCCACGACACCGCCGGTGTCCAGGGCGTCCTCGCCGTGCCGCTGCCGGGCGAACGCCGCCCCACCGACTGGGAACGCGGCACCGCGGGGCTCGTCCGGGCCCACTGGGTCACCGCCGACATGGCCTACCGCACGGAGGTCCTCAAGCGGGTCGGCGGCTTCGACGAACGCTTCCAGCGCGCCTTCCGGGAGGACGCCGACCTCGCGCTGCGCGTCCTCGACTCGGGCTGGCGTATCCGGCAGGGCCGCCGCACCACCCGCCACCCCGTGCGCTCAGCCTCCCGCTGGGCGTCCGTGCGCCAGCAGCGCGGCAACGCAGACGACGCTCTCATGCGGCATCTGCACGGCCCCGACTGGTGGGACAAGGCCGTCGCGCCGCGCGGCCGGATCCGCACCCACGCGGCCATCACGACCGCCGGGGTCGCCGCCTGCGCCCTGGCCGCCACCGGGCACGGCCGGGCCGCGACGGCCTGCGCGCTCGGCTGGGCGGCCGGTACGGCTGAGTTCGCCCGCGCCCGCATCGTCCCCGGCCCGCGCACCCGCCACGAGGTGGCGACGGTGCTCGCCACCAGCGTGCTCATCCCGCCCACCGCGACCTGGCACCGGCTGGCGGGTGCCTGGCGCCACCGTCACACCCCATCTTGGCAGGAGGAGGCCACCCCGTGAGCCCGGTGAAGGCCGTGCTGTTCGACCGCGACGGCACGCTCGTCGAGGACGTCCCGAACAACGCCGACCCCGACCGCGTACACCCCGTCCAGGGTGCCCGCGAGGCGCTCGACCTGCTGCGCGGGCACGGCATCCGCACCGGTGTCGTCACCGACCAGCCCGGTGTCGCGGGCGGACTGCTCACCGACGCCGACGTCCGCCGCGTCAATCACCGCGTGGACGAACTCCTCGGCCCCTTCGACGTGTTCGCCGTCTGCCCGCACGGCCCCGACGAGGGGTGCCACTGCCGCAGGCCCCAGCCCGGCATGCTGCTCTGGGCGGGCGGGCGGATCTGCACCGGGCCCGCCGAACTCGTGGTCATCGGCTCCACCGCCGCCGGTGCGCAGGCCGCGCGCCGGGCAGGCGCCCACGGCGTCCTCGTCCCGAACGGGCACACCCGCCCCGAGGAGGCCGCCCGGGCCGACCACGTCGCCCCGGACCTGCTCACCGCCGTCCGCGCGGTGCTGGACGGACCGCCGAAGGGCCGTGTCCTCGCCGACGAACGCCCCATCCAGGAGGCGTTCACGGCCGACCCGGAGTGAAGGGGCGGTTCTCAGCTTCCGCACCACCGGCACATCAGCCGGAACGCGGCGAACATCGTCAGGGGCCATATCGCGGCGAACGCCCAGATCACACCCGGCTCGGACGTGACGATCCCGGCCACCATCAGCCCGGCCGACACCGCGACCAGGACCGCCACGGTCCAGACACGGGGACGGTAGGCGGCCAGACGGGCCAGGGCGCGGGCGGGGTCGGGGCGGCGGCTCACTCGGTGGGTGCGCAGCTTGCGGTCGAGACGACGGTCGCGGCGCAGAGCGCGTTCCATCTCGTCGAGGATGCGCTGCTCGTTCTCGGGAAGTCGGCCGATGGACACGCTCTCTCCTTCCGGGCAGCCGGACCGTCTCTCCTTCAGGGGGACGTGCGGCGGGGGAAGCACGGCGGGGGACGTACAAGCGGGTGCCCCGTGGGACCCCCGGGCTAACCGGGCACCGGCCGCGCCAGCGCCTCGACGAGCCGGTCCGCGCTGTCCGGCACGGTGCCCTCGCGGAACCCGTCGCGGATCTGCCGCGCGGTCACCCGGCCGCCGGTCAGGCACCAGTCCCACCAGCGGTCCAACTGCCGCACGTCCAGCCGCTCGGCGGGCACCAGCGCGGGCCAGCCGCAGGCACGGGCCTGCGCGGTCAGCTTGGCGCCGCCGGCCACCGGGTCGACGGCCAGCACCGGCGTGCCGACCCGCAGCGCGATCACCAGCCCGTGCAGCCGGTCGGTGACGACGAGGTCCAGC
>NZ_JBEXSH010000146.1:0-13655 GCF_040613555.1 Streptomyces sp. NPDC006265 | reverse complement strand
AGACCGAACCAGCCGGTCTGGTAGCCGATGTGCAGGGCCGCGGCCTCGGCGTCGTCGAGGGCGTCCGGCGCGGGCAGCAGCGCGGCGGCGTCCGCGACGGCGTACTCGGCGAAGCCGCCGTGGGGCAGCGCCGGGTTGGCGATCACCCGGCGGCCGTCCTCGGTCTCGCCGCAGATCTCCACACCCGGGGTGAACGGCAGCGGCGGCCTGACCTGGTACTGGCCGCGGCACAGCAGGGCGTCCGGGAAGTTGATGTTGGCCGCCCGTACCTTCAGCAGGACCTGGCCGTCACCGGGCGTGGGCGGCTCCACGTCCTCGAGCCGCATCACCTCGCCCGGCTCGCCGTTCTCGTGCACTTGCCATGCCTGCATGCGGGGCCTCCACGGGGGACTGCTTCGTCTGACCGGGGTCTGTCCGCATACTAAGCGGTCGCTTGCCCATCAGGGAACAGTCTCCGGGCAAAGTCCCGCACAGAGGCCTCCTGTACGTCACGCGCCCTTCGGCCGGGCTCGTACGTGCATCCGCTCGCCCTGCGGTCCGAACAGGCTGAGGAACTCCACGAGCCCCTCCCCCGTCGACCCGAACCAGTGCGGCACCCGGGTGTCGAACTCGGCCGCCTCCCCCGCCGAGAGCACCACGTCGTGCTCGCCCAGCACCAGGCGCAGCTTCCCGGACAGTACGTACAGCCACTCGTAGCCCTCGTGCGTGCGGGGATCCGGCTCCTGCCTGCGCTTCGGTTCGAGGACCTTGTAGGCCTGCAGGCCGCCGGGCCGGCGGGTGAGGGGCCAGTGGGTGCGGCCACCCATGACGATCGGTTTCGACCGCACACGCGGATCGCCGGCGGCCGGGGTGCCGACCAGCTCGTCCAGCGCCACCTGGTGGGCGCGCGCGATGGGCAGCAGCAGTTCCAGACTGGGTTTACGCAGGCCGGACTCCAGCCGCGAGAGGGTGCTGACGGAGATGCCGGTGGTCTCGGAGAGCGCCGCCAGGGTCACCTCCCGGTCCTTGCGCATCTGCCGCAGCCGGGGGCCCACGCCCGCGAGTACCTCGTCCGTCGTCATGGCCGTATTGCAGGTTCGGCAAAGGCGTTTGTCAATCCCGCAGGGCCGGGCGACGCTCGGCAGCGGAGGTGGTCACATGACCGAGAAGTACGCAGTGGTGGTCATCGGCGGGGGTGCGGCGGGCCTGTCCGCGGCGCTGGTGCTGGGGCGGGCCCGGCACCCCACGCTGGTGGTCGACGCGGGCGAGCCGCGCAACGCGCCCGCCGCGCACATGCAGGGTTACCTGACGCGGGACGGCATGCCGCCCGCCGAGTTCCTGGCGCTCGCCCGGGAGGAGATCGCGCGCTACGGCGTGGAGCTCGTCCGGGACCGGGTGGTGGAGGAGGTGACGCGGGGCGAGGACTTCACCGAGGTGCAGGGCAGAGCCTTCACAGAAGCCCAGGACGAGGACTTCACCGTGGCGCCGGGCGAGGATTTCACCGTGATGCTGGCCGGCGGCCGGACCGTACGGGCCCGGCGACTGGTCGTCGCGACGGGGCTGAAGGACGAGCTGCCCGAGGTCGCCGGGGTCGCCGAGCGGTTCGGCCGGGACGTGCTGCACTGCCCGTTCTGCCACGGCTGGGAGGTGCGCGACCAGCCGTTCGGGGTGCTGGCGTCGAGCCCGGCGAGTGTGCACCAGGCGCTGATGGTGTCCCAGTGGTCGAAGGACGTGCGGTTCTTCCTGCACACGGTGGCCGAGGAGGAGCTGTCCGACGAGGATCTGCGCCGGCTGGCCGCGGCCGGGGTGGAGGTGGTGCCCGGGGAGGTCGCGGGGCTGGTGGTCGAGGACGACCGGCTCACCGGCGTCCGGCTCGCGGACGGTACCACCCACGCCCGCTCGGTGCTGTTCACCGCCCCGCGGGCCGTTCCGCAGACCGGCCTGCTGGAGCGGCTGGGCGCCGAGCTGCACGACACGCCGTCCGGTGCGTACCCGGTGGTCGACGCGACCGGCCTGACGACGGTGCCGGGCGTGTGGGCCGCGGGCAACGCGATCGGCTTCGCCGAGCAGGTCGTGCACGCGGCCAGCGGCGGATACCGGGCGGCGTCGGCGATCGTCGGGGATCTGCTGATGTCCGACCTCGACGCGGCCGCCCAGGTGTAGAGGCACCGCCTCCGGTGCACCATGGCTGCATGCTGCTGCACCGGCTGGCCCGAGTGTCCCAGGAGGTCGCCGCCACCTCGGCGCGGTCCCGTAAGACGGCCCTGCTCGCGGAGCTCTTCCGGGACGCCGAGGCCGAGGACGTGCCGATCGTCATCCCATACCTGGCGGGACGGCTGCCGCAGGGGCGGATCGGCGTCGGCTGGAAGGTTCTGGGCCGCCCGGTCGATCCGGCAGTCGAGCCGGGCCTGACCGTGCGGGACGTGGACGCCCGGCTGGCGGAGCTCGCCAAGGTGTCCGGCCCCGGCTCGCAGGCGGAACGGGCCCGGCTGGTCGGGGAGTTGATGGGCGCCGCCACCGAGGACGAGCAGCGGTTCCTGCTCGGGCTGCTCACCGGCGAGGTGCGGCAGGGCGCCCTGGACGCCGTGGCGGTGGAAGGGCTGGCCCAGGCGACCGGGGCGCCGCCCGCGGACGTACGGCGGGCCGTGATGCTCGCGGGCTCCCTTCAGACGGTCGCGCAGGCCCTGCTCGCGGACGGGCCCGCCGCTCTGGACCGCTTCCGTCTCACCGTCGGCCGTCCGGTCTGGCCGATGCTCGCGCACAGCGCTTCCTCGGTGGCCGAGGCGGTGGACAAGCTCGGCGCCTGCGCGGTCGAGGAGAAACTGGACGGCATCCGCGTCCAGGTGCACCGGGACGGCGACACCGTGCGGCTCTACACCCGTACCCTCGACGACATCACCGACCGGCTGCCCGAAGTGAGCGCCGCCGCACTGGAGTTGCGGGGCGAGCGGTTCATCCTGGACGGCGAGGTGATCTCCTTCGACGAGGCCGGGCGCCCCCGCTCGTTCCAGGAGACCGCCGGCCGCGTCGGCTCCCGCACGGACGTGGCGACGGCCGCCCGGGCCGTGCCGGTCTCCCCCGTCTTCTTCGACACGCTGTCCGTCGACGGCCACGACCTGCTCGACCTGCCCTTCGCTCAGCGGCACGCCGAGCTGGCCCGGCTGGTGCCCGAGCCCATGCGGGTGCGGCGCACCCTGGTGTCCGGGCCGGACGACACGCCCGCGGCTGAGGAGTTCCTCGCCGAGACGCTGAAACGCGGCCACGAGGGCGTCGTCACCAAGGCGCTGGACGCCCCCTACAGCGCGGGCCGGCGCGGGGCGTCCTGGCTGAAGGTCAAACCCGTCCACACCCTCGACCTGGTCGTCCTGGCCGCCGAGTGGGGCCACGGCCGCCGCACCGGCAAGCTCTCCAACCTCCACCTGGGCGCCCGCACCGCCGACGGCGGCCTCGCCATGCTCGGCAAGACGTTCAAGGGCATGACCGACACGATGCTCACCTGGCAGACCGAACGCCTCCGGCAGCTCGCCGTCGACGACAACGGCCACGTCGTGACCGTCCGCCCCGAACTCGTGGTCGAGATCGCCTACGACGGGCTGCAGCGCTCCACCCGCTACCCGGCCGGCGTCACCCTCCGCTTCGCCCGCGTCGTTCGCTACCGGGAGGACAAGCGCCCCGAGGACGCCGACACGGTCGAGACGCTGCTCGCCGCGCACCCGGGGGTGAGGCCGTGAAGCGCAGTGCCGGCCTGCTGCTCTTCCACCCCGGCGACGACGGCCTCGACGTGCTGCTCGGCCACATGGGCGGCCCGTTCTTCGCCCGGCGCGACGCCGGGGCGTGGACCGTGATCAAGGGCGAGTACGAGCCGGACGAGCCCGCCTGGGAGGCCGCGCGCCGCGAATTCCAGGAGGAAGTCGGGCTGCCCCCGCCCGACGGCGAGGCCATCGACCTCGGCGAGGTGCGGCAGACAGGCGGCAAGATCGTCACGGTGTGGGCGATCCGGGCGGACCTCGACCCGGCGACCATCACGCCCGGCACCTTCCGGATGGAGTGGCCGCCGAAGTCGGGGCGGCTCCAGGAGTTCCCCGAGCTGGACCGGGTGGCCTGGTTCGGTCTGGACCGGGCCCGCTCGGTGATCGTCAAGGCGCAGGCGGCGTTTCTCGACCGGCTGGCGGAGCACTCGCCCTGAGGAGACGCTCCCGCGTTGCGGTCCCCTCCGCCGCGCGGGAAGGTCGAGACACAGCCCGCTCCGAGGGAGGTCATCCATGCCCATCGCAACGGTGAACCCGGCGAACGGCGAGACGCTCAAGACGTACGAGGCCATGGGCGAGCAGGAGATCGAGCGCCGGCTCCAGCTCGCGGAGGCCACGTTCCGCACGTACCGGACGACGACCTTCGACGAGCGCGCCCGGCTGCTGCACCGGGCCGCCGACCTCCTCGAAGAGGACCAGCAGGACATCGCCCGCGTGATGACCACCGAGATGGGCAAGCCGATCCAGCAGGCCCGGGCCGAGGCGACGAAGTGCGCCAAGGCGATGCGCTGGTACGCCGACCACGCCGAGGAACTCCTCGCCGACGAGGAACCCGCCGACTCCGACGTGAAGGACTCCGGCGCCTCACGCGTACGGGTCCGCTACCGGCCGCTCGGTCCGGTGCTCGCGGTGATGCCGTGGAACTTCCCGCTGTGGCAGGTGATCCGCTTCGCCGCGCCCGCGCTGATGGCGGGCAACGTGGGCCTGCTCAAGCATGCCTCGAACGTCCCGCAGACCGCCCTCTACCTGGAGGATCTCTTCCATCGGGCGGGCTTCACCGAGGGCACCTTCCAGACCTTGCTGATCGGTTCCGGGGCGGTCGACGAGATCCTGCGCGACGAGCGGGTCAGGGCCGCCACGCTCACCGGCAGCGAGCCGGCGGGCCGCGCGGTCGCCTCCACCGCCGGAGAGATGATCAAGAAGACGGTGCTGGAGCTGGGCGGCAGCGACCCGTTCGTGGTCATGCCCTCCGCCGACATCGACCGGGCCGCCAAGGTCGCGGTGACCGCGCGGGTGCAGAACAACGGGCAGTCCTGCATCGCCGCGAAGCGGTTCATCGTGCACACCGACGTCTACGACGCCTTCGCCGAGCGGTTCGCCGCAGGCATGAAGGCGCTGAAGGTCGGCGACCCCATGGCCGACGGCACCGAGGTCGGGCCGCTCGCCAGCGAGCGGGGGCTGCGCGATCTGGAGGAGCTGGTCGACGACGCGGTACGCAGTGGGGCGCAGGTGCTGTGCGGTGGCGAACGGCCGGACGGGCCCGGCTGGTACTACACGCCGTCGATCCTCACCGGTGTCACCCGCGAGATGCGGATCCACCGGGAGGAGGCCTTCGGTCCGGTCGCCACGCTGTACCGGGCGGCCGACCTGGACGAGGCCGTACTGATCGCGAACGACTCTCCGTTCGGGCTGAGCTCGAACGTATGGACGCGGGACGAGGAGGAGGTCGACCGGTTCGTACGGGATCTGGAGGCCGGCGGGGTGTTCTTCAACGGCATGACCGCCTCCCATCCGGCGTTCCCGTTCGGCGGGGTGAAGCGGTCCGGGTACGGACGTGAGCTGTCCGGGCACGGAATCCGCGAGTTCTGCAACATCACCACTGTTTGGCATGGTGCGTGAGTGTTGCGGGGCTACGATCCCGTCTGTGAACCGCGAAGTGACTCTGCCTCTGATCGTCGACGACCGCGGGACCCTGCAGGTGTCTGCGGCGGATGTCAGCAAGCTCTTGCGGACGGTGGGGGGTCGGTGGGTGCGGCTCGTGGAGGGCGGGGAGTCGGGGCTGGACGAGGACACGGTTGCCGAGTTGGCCATCGAGCTGGCGAAACTGGCCGATCGCATCGACGTGGCCTGTATCGCGCACAGCAGTGGGACTGCGACGTAGTCAGGGCACTCGAGTCAACGCGTTCCAGAACATCGCCTCGTAGTTCTGCAGGAGGCGGCCATACGTGTGTGCTCGCTCTTCGTCGAGGCGTCCGGTGTCCAGAGCCTCCCACACCGCCGCCACCGCCATCCGGTCCAGTTCCGGCACCGGCTGCGCGAAGAAGTCGAAGAAGGCGCAGGCCTCGTCGGTGAAGCCGTACCGCTCGCGCAGCGCGGTCGCGATCGTCGCGCAATAGCCGCCCCACGCCCAGAAGTTGGCCGTCAGCGCCAGGACCACGTCCGCCGGTGAGGCGTTCAGGGCCAGCCAGGCCACGTAGGCGGGGTATGCCTGGCAGCCGGGCAGGGGCTCGTACGACGCCTCCCCCGACGCGTCCACTCCGCACGCTCGGGTGAACGCCGTCAGTCGCTCACCCGCCAGCGTCTCGCCCCCGGCCAGTGCCGTGAAGAAGCCCGCGGCCTGCGGGTCGGTCGCTTCGCCGCGCGCCGCCAGGAACTCGAACGCCCTGCGGTCCGCGGGAATCACCCAGGTCTGTTCCAGGGCGAGCGCGGCGAGGGTGGTGAGGGGAGCCGTGCCGTCGGCGATCCGGGGGACGAGGGGGTTGGCCCGCGGGTCCGGGGCGAGGGTCGCGGTGGTCGTCTCCAGCGGGTCCCGGGCCGGGTGCGTCATCGCGTCCTCCGTCGTCGAAGTGCCGGGACGAGCCTGGCACGGCATCCCTGATACGGAGTAGTCCGGCGCGAAGTCGGCGAACGGGCGGGTGATCGTGGGTGGACCACCCTTGTGGTGAACCCCCTTCTGACCGGGGCCGAAGGGCCGTCCGGGAGGCGAAAGCAGGCACGGTTCATGGCGACTTTGTGCAGACCCTCGGTGTCCGTTCCAGAGCACGTGATCACGATGGAGGAGACGCTGGAGCTGGCGCGTGAGCGCCACGCCGGCCACTCCCAACTGCCGCTGGCTCTCCGGCTGATAGAGAACACCGGTGTGCGCACGCGGCACATCGTGCAGCCCATCGAGGAAACGCTGAAACACCCCGGCTTCGAGGACCGCAACAAGCTCTACGAGGCCGAGGCGAAGGCCCGGGTGCCCGCGGTCGTGCAGCGGGCGCTGGACGACGCGGAGCTGCTCACCACCGAGGTGGACCTGATCATCTACGTGTCGTGCACGGGTTTCATGATGCCCTCGCTCACCGCGTGGCTGATCAACGAGATGGGTTTCGACCCGACCACCCGTCAGCTGCCGGTGGCTCAGCTGGGTTGTGCGGCCGGCGGCGCGGCGATCAACCGTGCCCACGACTTCTGCACGGCGTATCCCGAGGCCAACGTGCTGATCGTGGCCTGCGAGTTCTGTTCGCTGTGCTACCAGCCGACCGACATCGGCGTCGGCTCGCTGCTGTCGAACGGCCTGTTCGGTGACGGCATCGCCGCCGCCGTGGTCCGCGGCCGGGGCGGCGAGGGCGTCCGCCTGGAACGCAACGGCTCGTACCTGATCCCCAAGACCGAAGACTGGATCATGTACGACGTGAAGGCGACCGGCTTCCACTTCCTGCTGGACAAGCGGGTCCCGTCGACCATGGAGCCGCTCGCACCGGTGCTGAAGGACCTGGCCGGTGACCACGGCTGGGACGCCTCGGGGCTGGACTTCTACATCGTCCACGCGGGCGGCCCCCGCATCCTCGACGACCTCAGCACCTTCCTGCAGGTCGACCCGCACGCCTTCCGCTTCAGCCGGGCCACGCTCACCGAGTACGGCAACATCGCCAGCGCCGTCGTCCTGGACGCGCTGCGCCGGCTGTTCGACGAGGGCGGCCCCGGGGACGAGGCGCGCGGGCTGCTCGCCGGGTTCGGTCCCGGTATCACCGCCGAGATGGCGCTGGGCCGCTGGCACAGCCCGGGCGAGACGATGTGACATGAGCGAAGAGACGATCTTCGAAGCCCTGCCCCCGGTCCGGGACTGGCGCGCGGCCGACCTGCCCGGCACGGACTTCGACCCGGTGCTGCGCGAGCTGATGGACGAGGGCCCGGTCACCCGCGTCACACGGCGCGACGGTGAGGGCTGGGCCTGGCTGGTGACCCGCTACGACGATGTGCGGGCCGTGACCGACGACCCGCGCTTCAGCCGCGAGGCCGTCGTGGACCGGCAGGTCACCCGGCCGGCCCCGCACTTCGTCCCGGCCCCTGGCACGGTCGGGTTCCTGGACCCGTCGGCCCACACCCGGCTGCGCCGCAGTGTCGCCGCCGCGTTCACGGCGCGCGGGGTGGAGAGAGTGCGCGAGAAGTCCGGCCGCATGCTGGCGGAACTGGTCGAGGAGATGCTGCAGGACGGCTGGCCCGTCGATCTGACCGAGGCCGTGCCCGGCCCCTTCCCTGTCGCGGTGATCTGCGAGCTGATGGGCGTCCCGGCGGCCGATCGGCAGGGCATGCACACCTGGACCCGGCAGATCCTGTCCCCCTCGCACGACGCCGAGGTCGGCGAGAGGGCCAAGAGGGAGATGAGCGCCTATTTCTCCGGCCTCATCGGGCTGCGCGAGGGCAGCACGGGCGAGGACGTCACCTCCCTGCTCGGCGCCGCTGTGGGCCGCGGGGAGGTCACCCTGGACGAGGCGGTCGCACTGGCAGTCCTCCTTCAGATCGGCGGCGAGGCGGTCACCGGCCACAGCGGCCGGCTGTTCTTCGTCCTGCTGACCCGCCCCGAGCTCGCCGAACCGGTTGCGCGCCGAACCGGAGATCCGTCCCCGGGCCGTCGACGAACCGCTGCGCTGGATTCCCCACGGCAACGCCGTCGGGCTGTCCAGGATCGCCCTGGAGGACGTGGAGCTCCAGGACCTGCGGATCCGGGAGGGCGACGCGATCTACGTGTCGTACCTGGCGGCCGACCGCGACCCGGACGTCTTCCCCGACCCGGACGCGATCGACGTCGGCCGCAGCCCGAACCCGCACCTCTCCTTCGGCTTCGGCCCGCACTGCTGCCCCGGCGGCATGCCGGCCCGGCTGGAGTCGGAGCTCCTGGTGGACGCGTCCCTCGACGGGGTACCGGGCCTGCGGCTCGCCGTCCCGGCCGAGGACGTGCCGTTCAGGACGGGCACGCTGATCCGCGGGCCCGAGGCCCTTTCCGTGACGTGGTGAGGCGGCGATGACGGCGACCGAGGGGCTGCTCGTCCCGCCCGGCCAGGGCCGGATCATGGAGACCCCCGCGCAGCGCGTCACCTTCAAGGTGACCGGCACGCACTCCCGCACGGCGTCCACGTTCGAGGTGGTCGTGCCGCCGGGCTTCGACGTGGGCGCCCATGTGCACACGCGCAGCGAGGAGTTGTTCTACGTGCTCGAAGGCGAGCTGGACGTCCTCGCCTTCGAGCCGCGGATCCGCACTCCCGACCACTGGCAGAGGTGGGAGTCCGCTTCGGGCAACCGGGTGGTACGGGCGACACCGGGAACGGTGATCGTCGTACCCCCGGGGTGCCCGCACGCCTTCGCCAACCCGACGGACTCTCCGGCGAAGGTGTTCTTCCAGGCGAGCCCGCCGCCGGACCACGAGCGGTACTTCGAAGAACTGCTGGAGATCCTCGCCGGCGGGGGCCCGCCGGACCACGCGGCCATCCGGGAACTGCGGGCGCGCTACGACATCGAGCAGCTGACGCCGCTCAGACATCGCTAGCGGATCGGCACACCGGCGAGGGTGCGGGCGATGACCAGGCGCTGGATCTCGCTCGTGCCCTCGAAGATGGTGTAGATGGCCGCGTCGCGGTGCATCCGCTCGACGGGGTACTCCCGGGTGTAGCCGTTGCCGCCGAGGATCTGGATCGCCTGGCCCGTGACCTTCTTGGCCGTCTCGCTCGCGAACAGCTTGGACATCGAGCCCTCGGCCGCCGTGAACGGCTTGCCGTTGACCGCCATCCAGGACGCGCGCCACACCAGCAGCCGGGCCGCGTCGATGGACGTCCGCATGTCCGCCAGCTGGAAGGCGACGCCCTGGTTGCCGATGATCGGCCGTCCGAACTGCTCCCTGGTCTTCGCGTAGTCGAGGGCGACCTCGTAGGCGGCCCGTGCGGTGCCGACCGCCATGGCGCCGACCGCCGGGCGCGAGGCCTCGAATGTGGCCATCGCCGCGTTCTTCACCCGCTCCCCGCCCTGCTTCGCTTTCTCCCGCGCGCGGGCCAGCCGCTCGTCCAGCTTCTCCTTGCCGCCGAGCAGGCAGGAGCCGGGAACGCGCACGTGGTCGAGGATGACCTCGGCGGTGTGCGAGGCGCGGATGCCGTGCTTCTTGAACTTCTGGCCCTGGGCCAGACCCGGCGTGCCCGGCGGGACGATGAAGGAGGCGTGCCCCTTGGAGCCGAGCTCGGTGTCGACGACCGCGACGACGACGTGGACGTTGGCGATTCCGCCGTTGGTCGCCCAGGTCTTGGTGCCGTTGAGCACCCACTCGTCCTTGGCCTCGTCGTACACGGCCCGGGTGCGCATGGAGGCCACGTCGGAGCCGGCGTCGGGCTCGGAGGAACAGAATGCGGCGACCTTGACGTCGTTGGCGTCGCCGTACATCTGGGGGATCCAGGTGCCGATCTGCTCCTCGGTGCCGTTGGCGAGGACGCCGACGGCGGCGAGGCCGGTGCCGACGATGGACAGGGCGATGCCCGCGTCGCCCCAGAACAGCTCCTCCATCGCCATGGGTATGCCGAGGCCGGTCGGGTCGAAGTACTGCTGGGCGTAGAAGTCCAGGGAGTAGATGCCGACCTTGGCGGCCTCCTGGATGACCGGCCAGGGAGTCTCCTCACGCTCGTCCCATTCGGCGGCCGCGGGGCGGATCACATCGGCCGCGAAGCCGTGCAGCCAGTCCCGGACCTCCTTCTGTTCGTCGTTGAGCTCCATGGTGAACTCGGCCATGTCGTCCCCTCCAGCGGCACACATGCATGTTACTTACGGTAACACCAGTCTGTTACCGGCGGGTAGTCGAAGTCAACTCCTACCGACCGGTCGGCACCCGTTCGGTGTCCTGGGCATGCTTCAGTGTTAGTTTGCGCAGGCGTCACCGAAACAGCACGGGTGGGGAGAGACCATGGACACCACGCAGCGGACCGATCAGCAACGGTCCGCCGACCGCCGCCGGCGTGAACTGCTGGAGGCCGCCGACCGAGTGGTGCTGCGCGACGGCCCGCAGGCCTCGATGAACGCGATCGCGGCGGAAGCCGGCATCACCAAGCCCATTCTCTACCGGCACTTCGGCGACAAGGGCGGACTTTACGCGGCCCTTGCCATGCGGCACACCGACGCACTGCTGGACTCGCTGCGGGCGGCGCTGGACGCGCCGGCGGACCGACGGGAGCGGGTCGAGGCGACGTTGGACACGTACCTCGCGGCGATCGAGGCGCGGCCTCAGGTGTACCGGTTCCTGATGCACCCGGCGGAGGGGAGCCAGCCGGGCGATCATGGTTTCGATGTCGGCAAGCACAGTGCGCCGTTGCTGCGGCGGATGGGCGAGGAGCTGGCGCAGGTCATCGAGGAGCGGCTGGATCTCGGGCCGGGCGGGCAGCAGCTGGCGCGGGTGTGGGGGCACGGGATCGTCGGTATGATGCATGCGGCCGGGGACTGGTGGCTGGGGGAACGGCCCTGCTCTCGTGCGGAGTTGGTGCGGAGTCTGGCTGATCTGCTGTGGGGGCGGCTTGCGGCCGCGGGGGATCGGGTCGGCGGTCCGGGGTTCTGACCCTCGTTCGTCGTGTGCGGACCGGTGACGGTTGCTCGCGCAGTTCCCCGCTCCTCAAGAAGGCCGGTCACCCTCACCGGCGCCATGAAGCCCTGGCCACCTGGCGCATCAGTCTGCGGTGGCGCCAGCCCGTCAGGTGGTCCGCGTAGATGCGGCCCTCCAGGTGGTCGCACTCGTGTTGCAGGCAGCGGGCGAAGAAGCCCGTGCCGTGGACGGTGACGGGGTCGCCGGTCATCGTGAATCCCTCGACGACCGCGTGGTCGTGGCGTTCCGTGCCCGCTTCCAGGCCCGGCAGGGACAGGCAGCCCTCCGGGCCCCGGATCACCACGCCGTCCTTTTCGGTCAGTCGGGGGTTGATCACATGGCCCACGTGGCGGACGTCCTCGTCGTCCGGGCAGTCGTAGACGAAGACCCGCAGGGACTCGCCGACCTGGTTGGCGGCGAGGCCGACACCCTGGGCGGCGTACATGGTCGCGAACAAGTCCTCGACGAGTCGGGCCAGTTCAGGGCCGAAGTCGGTGACCTCCGCGCAAGGCGTGTGCAGGAGCGGATCGCCGTGCAGGGTGAGGGGTCTCACGCGGCCGTGGGCGCCGGGGATGGAGCTCTGTCGCATGGCGGCAAGAGTAAGGTCCTGTCGGTCCGCGTCTCCCACACGAGTTCGCCACAGTGCCGCGGTTCGGGAGTGCGAAGGGATCTCGATAGGCTGAGGTCCACACCACGTGGCCGTCAGGCTTCAAGGCGCGGCGCGTACGCAAGGAGGATCGAGAACTGATGGCAGGCAACTCGGACCCGCTCTCGCCGCGGGCCAAGCTGGCCGTGACCGCGGGCAAGGCGGTCGCGGCGGCATCGCGCGCCGCAGGGCGCGGCAGCGGTTCGGTGATCGGCGGCCGGGTCGCGCTGAAACTCGACCCCGACCTCCTCGCCCGGCTCGCCCAGCACCTGGACGTGATCCTGGTCTCCGCGACGAACGGCAAGACCACCACCACCCGGCTCATCGCCGAGGCACTGCGCGCGGCGGGCCCCGTCGTCTCCAACGCGCTCGGCGCCAACATGCCGGCCGGTATCACCTCGGCCCTCGCCGGCAGCTCCGACGCCCGCTACGGCGTCATCGAGGTCGACGAGAAGTACCTCGCCGGCGTCGCCCGGGACACCGCCCCGAAGTGCATCGCCCTGCTCAACCTCTCGCGCGACCAGCTCGACCGGGCCGCCGAGACGCGCATGCTCGCCGAGAACTGGCGGGAGGGACTCGCGGGTTCCAAGGCCATGATCGTGGCCAACTGCGACGACCCGCTGGTGGTGTGGGCGGCGTCGTCCTCCCCCAATGTGATCTGGGTCGCAGCCGGGCAGATGTGGAAGGACGACGCCTGGTCCTGCCCGTCGTGCGGTGGCGTCATGCAGCGCCCGGGCGACGACTGGTTCTGCGGCGAGTGCGGCTTCCGCCGTCCCATGCCGAGCTGGGCGCTCTCCGACGACCACGTCCTCGACCCGCACGGCTCGGCCTGGCCGATCCACCTCCAGCTGCCCGGCCGCGCCAACAAGGCCAACGCCGCCTCCTCGGCCGCCGTCGCCGCCGTGTTCGGGGTGCCGCCTCAGGTCGCGCTGGAGCGCATGTACCAGGTGCAGGCGGTGGCAGGGCGCTACGACGTCGTCCAGTTCCAGGGCCGTGACCTGCGACTGTTGCTCGCGAAGAACCCGGCCGGCTGGCTGGAGACGTTCTCCCTGATCGACCCGCCGCCCACGCCGGTCATCCTCTCCGTGAACGCGCGCGGCGCCGACGGCACCGACACCTCCTGGCTGTGGGACGTCGACTACACGCGTCTGACCGGCCACCCGATCTGCGTCGTCGGCGACCGGCGGCTGGACCTGGCGGTGCGCCTGGAGGTCGCCGACCAGCACTTCCAGGTCTACGAGAACCTCGACCAGGCCGTGGCGGCGTGCCCGCAGGGGCGCATCGAGGTCATCGCCAACTACACGGCGTTCCAGCGGCTCCTCGGAGGGGAGAGGGCGGACTTACTGACGAGTACGTAGGGAGAACTGTGCACCGAATGGGGGCCGTGCGTCGAGATCGCCGACCACCG
>NZ_JBEXSH010000145.1:0-13767 GCF_040613555.1 Streptomyces sp. NPDC006265 | reverse complement strand
GACGTGGCCACCGTGCACACCCCCTTCCACCGGCTCGTCCGTCGTCTTCATCGAACATCCACGACTGGCCCTGTACAGGGCGCCGAAGGACCCGGCCGTGGTGCCGGGCGGCCCGGTCATGGGGCCGTGTGGCCCATCGCCCGGTACAGGGGACGGGAGCACCCTGGACGTGGCAGGTTCGTACGCCCTGACTGGAGGCACGTCATGAACGCTCCCGCCACGACCGGCATGCTGCAGGCGTTGCCGGCCGAACACCGCCAGCGGCTGATGCGTTTCGCCCATGAGGTGTCGTTCCCGCAGGGCACCCGCCTCTTCGAGGAGGGCGGCCGCGCCGACCGGTTCTGGATCATCCGTACCGGCAGCGTCGACCTCGACATGCGCGTGCCCGGCCGCCGCGCGGCTGTCATCGAGACTCTCCGGCACAACGAACTCATCGGGTGGTCCTGGCTGTTCGCGCCACACGCCTGGCATCTGGGTGCCGAGGCGGCCAGCCCGGTGCGCGCCTACGAGTTCGACGCCACCGCGATCCGCTCGATGTGCCAGGACGATCCCGCGCTCGGCGCGAGCGTCGCCCAGTGGGTGGGCGAGGTCCTCGCTCACCGCCTGCGCTCGGCACGCACCCGGCTGCTGGACCTGTACGCCCCCTACGGCAGCGGCAGTCTCCTGTGAACGAGCCGACGCATCGAAGTGACAGCGCCGAAGGAGACATCATGCACGGTACCCCGCACATCGTCAGCGACGTGATGACCCACACCGTCGCCGCGATCGGCCGTGGCGCCTCCTTCAAGGAGATCGTCCGGATGATGCAGGAGTGGAAGGCCAGCGCCCTGCCCGTCCTGGAGGGCGAGGGCCGGGTCGTCGGCGTCGTGTCCGAGGCTGACCTGCTGCCCAAGGAGGAGTTCCGCGACAGCGACCCCGACCGGTACACCCAGCTGCGGCGCCTGTCCGACCTGGCGAAGGCCGGCGCGGTGACCGCCGGGGAGCTGATGACCTCGCCGGCCCTCACCGTCCACGCGAACGCGACGCTCGCCCAGGCCGCGCGGACCATGGCGCACGCCAGGGTCAAGCGGCTCCCCGTCGTCGACGACGGGGGGATGCTGCAGGGCATCGTCAGCCGCGCCGACCTGCTGAAGGTGTTCCTGCGTGATGACGAGGACATCGCGGAGGAGGTCCGCAGGGAGGTGGTGTCGTACCTCTTCCCCTACTCGACGCCGTCCGCACGCGTGACGGTGCGAGACGGGGTCGTGACGCTCAGCGGTCGTATCCGGGACAGGTCCCTGATCCCCGTGGCCGCACGTCTGATCCGGGCCGTTGAGGGTGTCGTGGACGTGAACTTCGACATCTCGGAGCACGACCGTTCCTCCGAGCCGCCCCCTGACCCGTCGAATCACAGCGAGAACGCCTCGTCCTCGTGACCCACCCAAGCAAACGATGAAGCATCGCGGCAAAGGCGGCCCAGGGCTGGCAACGTTGCGCCCAGGCCGACTTCCCCCCAGGCGCAGGACGACTTCTTCAGTACGCATCACGCAGCGAATCCATGACTCTCCTCTCCCCGTGGATGCGGTCGGCCCATCTACCCCGCCCAGGCCCGCAGGCACACGCGCGGCCGGTGGCGTCCCGTCGTAGGGGAAGAGCGAACTGCCGTGGACAGGTGATCCTTGCCTCCGTCGGCCCGTCGACCCGCCATCAGGCCACGGCCGATTGGGCCACAGAGGAGGCACGGCTGCGTGGTCTGCCGCTTCGCGTTGTCCACGCCAGCTCACCGCACCAGGTGAGCGAGGCCAGGATGGTCGTGTACGGACTGCGCCGGTGGGATGCCGCCGACTCTCCAACGGCCGACGGACTCCTTTCGGCGAACGCCGAAGCCGCCGCCCGACCCTCGTGTTCGTCCCGGACCATCTTTCCCGCACCCGCCGCTCCGGTGAGGTCGCGCTCGGCGTCGACCCCCGCGCCCCCGCGGCCCCCTCGAGGCGCTGGAAGCTGTCACCGATGGACCTGGAGTCGATCACCCGCTGGGAGGCGTATTCCCGGGCCGAGGACGAGATGCTGGTGCACGCAGCTATCGCTGAGGCACCGTGGTACGTCGTGGAGAGCGACGACAAGCGGCGGGCCCGGCTGAACATGATCGCCCGTCTACGGGACTCCGTGGCGTATCACGAAGTCCCGCCGCCCGTGCTCGATCTGCCGCCCAGGCCGGCATCGACCGGCCATAAGCGCCCGCCGCGTGATCTGCAGAGCTACCCCCCGGACCACGCGGCGAGCCTCTGAGGCGCCGGTCAGGCGTCGTGCACCGGGTGCGGTACGACGGCGACCGGGCAGGCGGAGTGGTGCAGTGCCGCGTGGGCGACCCGCCCGAGCTGGAGCCCGAAGCGACCCTCGCGACGCTTGGCGCCGACGACCAGCAGGTCGGCTTCGTGCGAGGCGTCGACCAGCACCCGTCGGGCGTGGCCCTCGACGGTACGCCTGCGCACACTGACGTCCGCCGGGACGCCCTGCACCGCCGCCTCCAGTTCCTCGGCCGCCTGCGCCTCGTGCAGGCGGGCGGGCTCACCGGCCAGCAGCGGGTGGTCGGTGGTCTCATGCGCGGGGCACCGCCAGGCCCGTAGGGCCTCCAGCTGCACGCCGCGTCGCCGCGCCTCCTCGGCGGCGAACCTCACGACCGCCGGCTCCTTCGCCTCGTCACCGACGCCCACGAGGACGCGGCCGTGGACCGGGGGCATCGCCTGGTTGTCGTGACTGCCGCGCAACACGATCACCGGGCAGTCGGCGTGGGCGGCGACGGCCAGGCTGACGGATCCGAGCAGCATCTCGGCGATGCCGCTGCGTCCTCGGGTGCCCACCACGAGCGCGCAGGCGTGCCGCCCCTCGCGCACCAGGGCGCATTCCGGCTCCTCGAACAGCACGTCAGCGGTCACCTTCAGGCCGTGATGCCTTGCGCGTGCCCGCTGAGCAGCGGCGCCGACGACGTCCTGGGGCAGAGGCAGCGTGGTCGGCTTGCCGATGTCCCGGGCGAGCGCGGCGCCCTCGTACCGTTCCCACAGGCAGGCGTACACCACCCGCAGCGGCACCCCGCGCAGCGCGGCCTCGTCGGCCGCCCAGTCGACGGCACGCAGGCTCGGCTCGGAACCGTCCACGCCCACGACCAGGGGCCCAAGGGCTCGTTCGGCCGGTGCGTTCATGATCTCCACTCCCTCAGGTGGTGCGTTCAGTCGTGCGCGATGACGGCGACGGGGGCGGTGGCGTGGTGCAGTACCGCGTGTGTGACGGATCCGATGCGGGCGCCGATCGGGCTGCGGCGGATCCGGCGGCCGACGACGACCAGCGATGCCTCGTGGGAGGCGTCGATGACGTGGTTGGCAGGGCTGCCGGAGCGGGACTCCTCGACGACCTCGACGTCCGGGTACTTCTGCCGCCAGGGGCTCAGGACCTTGGCCAGGGCGGCAGCGTCCTGTCGGCCCAGTTCGGCGTTGAGCTGGGGGTCGGCGGGCAGGCCGTAGGCGAAGTAGGGCGGCAGGTTCCAGCCGTGCACGACCTTCAGCGCGGTGCCACGGCGGGTGGCCTCCTCGAACGCGAAAGCGATCACCGTGTCATCGGGGTGGTCGGTGTCGAGGCCGAGCACCACGGGCCGGTAAGCGGTGGCGGCGGACGGGATGCCCGCAGGGTCCTTCTCGTGCTCGTCGGCGGCCTGCTCACCGGATCGCACGAGGACAACGGGTGTCTCGGTGCGAGCGATCACGGCCGCGCCCACGGACCCGACGAGGAATCCCCCGATCCCGCTCAGCCCGCGGGAGCCGAGGACCAGCAACTCAGCGTCCTTCGCCGCCTCCGCCAATGCGTCCGTCGGCCTGCCGGACATCTGCTCCATGGCCACGTCAACGCCCGGGTGGCGCAGGCGGAGTCCCTCAGCCGCCTCGCGCGCAATCCGCTCGCTCCAGTGCGCTTGCGTCTCCCCACCCAGGAGCGAGGCCTGCGCGATGGGCTCCGGGACGGGCTCCCACACGTGCACGAGCTTCAGCGGCAGGCCACGCAGCTTCGCCTCGCGGGCCGCCCATTCGGCGGCGGCACGACTCTCGGGCGAGCCGTCGAGGCCCACGGTGACGGTGCGGGACATGATGTCCTCCTCCTGATCGGGGTTCCGATCCCAGGGTGGTGGCGGGGCAGCGGCACGATGCAGAGACCACAGGTCCCCTGTCGGGGGCCGACAGGCCCCATGGACCGACGCGACGGGGTCCTCACCGCGGCATCCGGCGTCGCCGGCCGACGACAGAACGGTGCGTGCGAGCGGAGCGAAGTCAAGCGGTGGCGTCCAGGCGAGCCCAGCCTCGGCTTTCAGAGCGCTCGTGCGCAGTGTGCTCCCCGCGTGAGGCTTGCGGAGCGCCTGGCGATCGTGCCGCCGCCGGAGCTCACCCGGAACGGCTGCGACAGACAGAGCCGACAGTCGGTCGTCCCGGTGCCGTGTGGCCCCGCGGCGGAGCAGGTTGCGGGACCGATGTGCCTCGATCCATGGGGCCGTTCGGCCCCTTTTGGCCCAACGCTGTGAAGCAGCGCCGAAACGCGGTCGGGTGCCTGCTACACAGGAGATGCCGCCGGATGCGATGCGGCGTCCTTCCCAACCCACCCCCTGCCCGGGAGGCTTCATGCTGTCCGCAGAATCCGCCGCTGTGGTCCGTGCCACCCTGCCCGCCGTGGCCGGCGCGCTCGACGAGATCACCACCCGCTTCTACGGCGCGATGTTCCGCGACCGGCCGGAGCTGCTCGACGGGATGTTCAACCGCGGCAACCAGGCCAGCGGAGCCCAGCGCCGCGCACTGGCTGGCTCGATCGCCGGCTTCGCGACCGCGCTGCTCGACGATCCGGACACCCGCCCGGACACGCTGGTGGAACGGATCGCGCACAAGCACGCCGCAGTCGGCGTCACCGACGACCAATACACGATCGTCCACAAGTACCTGTTCGGGGCGATAGCCGAGGTCCTCGGCGATGCCGTCACCCCGGAGGTGGCGTCCGCCTGGGACGAGGTGTACTGGCTGATGGCCGGCGCCCTGATCGGCCGTGAGGCCCGCCTGTACCAGGACGCGGGCGTGGAACCCGGCAAGGTGTGGCGGCAGTGGACGGTCGTCGACCGCCGCACCGAGACCCCGGACGTGGTGTCCTTCCTGCTCCGCCCGGCCGACGGCCGGCCGGCCCCGCAGGCGCGTGCGGGCCAGTACGTGAGCGTGCGGGTCCTGATGGCCGACGGGATACACCAGCTGCGCCAGTACAGCCTGTCCTCGGACCCGGGCGGAGATCAGCGTCGGATCACCGTGAAACGGGTCGCCGGGACGGCCGACACCCCGGACGGCGAGGTCTCCAACGTGCTGCACGACCAGGTCCGCGAGGGCGACGAACTGACGCTCTCCGCACCCTTCGGCGACGTCTTCCTCGACGACCCGGCCGACGCCACCACTCCGGTCGTCCTCGTCTCCGCGGGCATCGGCGGCACCCCCATGACGAGCATTCTGGCCCATCTCACCGCCCTCAGCTCGACCCGCCCCGTGCTGGTCCTGCACGCCGACCGCTCCCCCGCCGACCACGCCCTGCGCACCGAGACGAGCAGACTGGCCGGGCAACTGCTGGGCGCCCGCGCCGTCTTCTGGTACGAGCACCCCGGCCCGGAGGAACCCGACGCCCGCGAAGGCCGGATGAACCTCGACGGCATCGAACTGCCGAAGAGCGCGACGGTGTTCCTGTGCGGGCCGCTGCCGTTCATGCGCGACGTCCGCGCACAGCTGCTGGGCGCCGGGGTTCCGGCACAGCGCATCCGCTACGAGGTCTTCGGCCCCGACCTGTGGCTGCCCGGCCCGGCGGCCTGAACGATGTCGGGACACCCCACCGCGCTTCCACGAGAGGACCCGGCATGACCAGCAATGACACTCAGACCACCGCTCCCGACGTGCTGCTGCGTGCGGACGGCGAGGTGGACGAGGAGACCCTGTCGTACGCCCGCACGAAAATCGACGCAGTCGTGGGCCGGCCGGGACTGCCCGCCGTCAGCGGCGAGGTGCACATCACCAGGGCGTGCGCCCACCACGCGGACCGTCCCTGGTCGGCAACGGCCTCCCTCCACGTCGGACGGCATGAAGTGGTCGTACTCGCCGAGGAGGCAAGCGGCCGCGAGCTCGTCGACCAGCTCCAGGACCGACTGCGCCGCCAGACCGACAAGGCCGCACACGCCGGACGCGCCGGACATCGGGCGGCGGCCCCGCCATGGCGCGGCGGCTCCGACACCCCACCTCCTGTCGCGGGCAGCAGCAGGCCGGCGGACTCTCACCCGGCGTGAGTCCGCGGTGAGTACACGCCCGGTCGGTGACGGTCCACCGACCGGGCCGCTGAGCTTCCCCGCCCCGGCATGTGATGGCCCGCCTCACGGGCCGTTCGGCCCGGACGGGTGACCAACGGGCCCACTGAGGGCGCAACAGACACAGGAAAAGCTGATGTTGTGCGGTTCCCGGCCGACGGGCGAGAACGAGAAGCTATGTGATGGCGAAGGCATATCTGGTGGGCAGCGGTATCGCGGCGCTCGCCGCGGCCACGTTCCTGATCCGCGACGGCGGATTCGACGGAGCGGACCACCTCTTCGAGGAACAGCGGCCTTCGGCGGCAGCCTGGACGAGGACAGCACGGCCAACGCCGACTACACCATGCGCGACGGGCGGATGTTCGAGGCCCAGTTCCGCTGTGCCTACGCCCGAGTAGAAGGTACGGTCGGCGGCGATCCGGTCGATCGGCAGAAGCGTCCCGTCCAGGATCACGAACGCCTTCATCGACGCGGCCCGTACGGCTTCGGCGAATGTGGGGGCGAGGGTGAGCAGGGCCGTCCGGCCCGCGCCCAGGCGCCGCCACGGTATACCGAGGGCGCGTCGGCGTTCCCTCAGGCGAGCGGCGAGGAAGCGGAGGGCAGAGCCGGGCACGTCGACGCCGGACGGGTGGACAAGCATGCGAAGCCTCTGGTGGAGACGGTTCTCTTGGTCGAAAACCCATATACCAGGGGCTTCATCCGTCTGTCAGTCCAACTTCCCAGCAAAGGCGAGAGGTTGGACAAGGCTCACTGCGCCCGCAGCGGCGCTATCGCGAACTCCGCCATTCCCTCGGTGAAAGTGACTTCAGGCTTCCAGCCGAGCTCGTCACGCAGCCGCTGCGAGGAGGCGGTGATGTGGCGGACGTCGCCGAGTCGGTACTCCCCCGTGACGACCGGCTTGAGGCCGGCGTGGGCGACGGCCAGCGCGCAGGCCATCTCGCCCACCGTGTGCGGATCGCCGCTGCCGACGTTGTACGCCCGCAGGCCACCCTCCGGAAGGCCGTCGGCAGCGTCCAGCGCCGTGAGGTTGGCGCCGGCGACATCGTGGACGTGGACGAAATCCCGTCGCTGCCCGCCGTCCTCGAAGACGCGCGGCGCTTCCCCCCGGGCGAGCGCGGACCGGAACAGGGAAGCGACACCGGCGTAGGGCGTGTCCCGCGGCATGCCCGGACCGTACACATTGTGGTACCGAAGAGCGGCGACCCGTCCGCCGGTCGACCGGGCCCACGCGGCGGCCAGGTGCTCCTGTGCCAGCTTGGTGGCCGCGTACACGTTACGCGGATCCGTCGGTGCGTCCTCCGTCACCAGGTCGGCGGTCAGCGCATCACCGCAGTGCGGGCACGGCGGCTCGAAGCGCCCTGCTTCCAGATCCGCCGGCCGACGAGGTCCGGGCCGTACGATGCCGTGCCGCGAGCACGCGTACCGTCCCTCGCCGTAGACGACCATCGAACTCGCCGACACCAGGCGGCGTACACCGGCGTCGGCCATGCCGGCCAGGAGCACGGCGGTGCCGAGGTCGTTGCAACCCACATAGTCCGGGGCGTCGGCGAAGTCCTTACCGAGACCGACCATCGCCGCCTGATGGCAGACGGCGTCCACTCCCCGCAGGGCATCGGCCACGGCCGCTCCGTCGCGGACATCGGCATTCCGCCAGTCGACTCCGTCGGGGATGGGCGGGTCCGTACGGTGGGCGGCAGGCAGCAGCGCATCGATGACGCGCACCTCATGTCCTGCACCTGTGAGGGCGGTGACGATGTGCGAGCCGATGAAGCCCGCACCTCCAGTGACCAGGATCAACATGCCACCGACCGTAGGGCCGAACACGCGGTCGCGGGCCGCTTGAACAGCGGACGTCAGGGGTTCGTAAGCATCACCGCGTCGGCGCGGCCTCGGCTGGGCCGAGCCGACGCCACCGTCAGGAGAACGAAGGCGGCAGCGAAGCCGAGCATGGTGAAGACCCCCTTGGGCCAGAAGATGTGGCTGTCGACGAACGACCAGCAAGCGGCGAACAGGACGGCGGCGCCCGGCAAGACCCGCACGCCGTGCCGGCGCCAGAGCACCGTACAGGTGGCGAACGAGGCCACGGCGAGTCCGTACACACCGGCCCGGCCCAGTTCGTCTCCGACGACGAACAGCGGCCCGGCCGCACCGCGCACGCCGTGGTCCACCACGGTGCCGGCGGATATGCCGGCCACCGCGTCCAGACCGGAGTAGTACGCGGCGAACCAGAGGCACCCGGCCCAGGAGACAACCGTCAGCGCCCCCTCCGCATCACGACGCGGCCTCCCCCACAGGGGGACCACCAGTCCGAGAACGAGAAGAGGGAAGACAGGCAGCAGGACGATGTGCATCCCAGCCCAGTGGCCGGCCGTCGATGCCGTCAGATGCCGGGGATGCATCAGACCGGCGATGGCCAACAGTAGAGGAGCCATGGTGACCAGAACTGTCACACGCACAGTACGGAAGGATCGCATCCTGGCACGTTAGGCAGCCGCCCCCTGCTCGGCCGCCCCCACGCGCCATGCGTAAGACCACCGTAAGACGGGCGGCCCGTCTGCGAGAGAGAACAACTCACCCGGCAGGCCGACGACGGCTGTCCCTGATCCTCCCCACGACCAGCCACACCGCCGTCACCGAGGCCACGACCACCAGCGCGACAAGCCAGTTGCGCGGATAATCCAGCGGCAGCACTGACGAATTGGCCGTCCTCCCCGGCCGGAGCAGCACCGGCAGCGCCACCGCCGTCAGCGAGCCCGCGACCAGCAGTGCCGCGCGGACCGGCCCGCGCACACCGCCCCGCACCAGCGCCGTTCCGACCAACAGCACCACCGGGGCGAGCACCACGTCGTGCAGCACGACCGCCCCGCCCAGCCACACCAGCACACCCCGCAGGTCGCGGACATCCATCAGCAGGGACACACCGACTCCCATGAGGGCCAGTCCTGCGGCCCCTGCCGTCACACGCAGCGCCTTCATGACAGCACCTCCAGTCGGCCGACCCACTTGGTCTGCAGCACACCCGGCCGGTTGGGGGCGATGAGCCGCGCCGGATAACCGTGGTCGGGGTCGAGTTCCTCACCGTTCAAAACCAGGGCGAGGAGGGTCAACGGGTCACGAGCGTGCTCGTGCCCCATCTCCGACACCCGGTAGCCCCCGCGCAATTGCAACGACACCACCCGCACCCGCGCATGCTCCGGCGCGCCCGCCCGCTCCAGCAAGTCCACCACGCGTACGCCGATCCAGCGCGCCGACTTGCTCCAGCCCTCCACACAGGCCATCGGCAACTCCACCTCGTGCTGCGGCAGAGCCCGCAGCTCATCCAGTGTCAGGGCGTACGACCGCGGACCCGTCACCACCAGGCGGTACTCCTCGTCGGGAATCCGCCCGACTCCGGCCGCCGAGGCGGTTCGGTTGACCGGCAGGGACTGCGGCCCCCTGTCCGGGTGACGGGGCGCCAACAGGAGAAGGTCCTTCAACGGAGTGAACGCCTGACCCACCGTGGTGAGGGTGACGGCCCCGACGGCTGCGCCCACCGCGGCCAGCAGCGACCGCCGGTCCGGGCCGTCCTGTTCCGGCAGGGCGAGCGTCCCGGGCGATCGGCGGCTCCAATGCCCCTTGATCTCCGTCGCCTTGACCGCGACGTGCAGTACCAACGCACCGACGACCAGCCACGCCACGGCGTAATGCACCGGCACGAACGAGAACGGCCATGGATACCACTGGGCCGTGTTCAGCAGCCCTGTCGCCAGCTCGAAAACGGCGCCGGCCACGAGCAACGCAACCGACAATCGCTCCAGGGCGTGCTGGACCGAACGCAACGGCGGCCATACGAACAACCGCGGATACACCGTCCACAGCTTCGCCAGCAGCAGAGGCACCGACGCGATACCCGAGGCGACATGGAGTCCCTGGGTGAGCCGATAGCCCCACGAGGGGCGGCTCGGCAGGCTGTCGGCCAGCCAGCCCGGGGGATGTTGCATGAGGTGACTGACCAGACCGGTGACGAAGCACAGGACGAATGCCACCCCCAACCACCGGCCGATCGCGGTCGCCGTGCGGGCGTCGTGCAATCTGCCTTTGAACACCGGTGGAGACACACTCAGTTTCATGTCCTCCATCCCACTCGGCGCATGGCCGTTCCGGAACGATTGAACTCTTACGGAACAGGGACATGCAGTTGACTCGGCGCTCGCCGCCGCTCGCGCACCGGCAAGCGCGGGGGAAAACCGAATTCCCGGTGCGGATGCCGTCGGCAGGCGGAACCCGGCGAGGGCGACGGGGCGAGCACATGAGCGGCGCAGTGGCCGGTCTGTCCCCTACGCCACAGCGATACTCCTCCATCCCGGACTCAGCCCAGGGGCCGATGCGGAGACCCAAGCCGCGAGACCTCGGTGCACGAGTACATCCTTGGCGCACGAAGTTCTTACGGAGGCATGACGCGGCGTCGGACTCCCGCCCCCCCCGCTGAATCCCGCCCGTAACCATGGGCGCAGCAGGCCTTGCCGCGGTGCGATCCGAAGCACGCGAGGCCCCATGTGGTCCGAACCATCAGAGGAATCCCATGCGACGCAACATGCGCAAGCGATCGAAGACGACGCAGCGAGCCATCGCCGCGGCGGCAGGTCTGGCTCTGGGGGCGGGAGGGTTGATAGCGGTCAACGTGTATGCCTCCGCCCATGAGAGCGGCGCCGGCAACTCGACGAGACGGGCCTCTCAGGAAGCAGATCAAGTCCTGGCGGCCGGAGCCTCCACGATCAGCTGCCCGGATGTCGGGGCGAAGCTGACCTCGGTCCCTGACCGGGCCAGGGCGCTGGTCGACAGGGAACTCGCGCTCCTCGACCAGCAGGTGGCCGAGGCATACCAGCGGCTGCAGAATTCGGCCAGGGCCATCCAGCAGGACAGCGCCTTCGCCGACAACGCGATCATGGGACCGCTGAAGAACAAGCGGGTCGCGACCATTGACCGCATCGCGATCATCATCGGCAGGTCGGGCCCCAGGCCGCAGGGGCTTGAAGCCCTCGCCGCGTGTTCGCTGCGCGCTTCCGACGACCAGCAGGGCACCGGCCAGGGGCAGGGTCAGGGCAACGGCGCCGGCCAGAACGGTAACGGCGGCCAGGGGGGCAATGGTCCGGTGGCCTCCGACTTCGTGAACATCACCACCGTCCAGCCGAATGTGCGGAGCCCCCGAACATCGCGCGGCGCTTCCAAGGGGATTTTCACCACTCGGTGCGGCGTCAACGCCAACAAGCTGTACAACTCCGACAACATCATCGTCGCCCCCGGTGTCGACAACGGCGCGCACCATACGCACGACTACATCGGCAACCAGGACAACGACGCGTTCACCACCAACGAGGAGTTCGCCGCCGCCGCGACCAGCTGCCGCAACCAGGGCGACAAGTCCACGTACTACTGGCCCGTGCTCCGTCTGCAGGACGGCACCCAGGAGTTCGACGCCAAGCAGCTCGGCGGCGGCGCCGAAGGCAACACCGGCCGAATCCTGACCGCCTCGAAGGTCACCCTGAACTTCGTCGGGAACCCGCGCGGCAAGGTCGTGGCGATGCCCAAGTTCCTGCGGATCATCACCGGCGACGCCAAAGCCTTCACCAACGGCACCGCCAACGCCAACGCCGCTTGGAGCTGCACCGGCTTCGAGGACCGGCAGCTGGCGGACAAGTACCCGATCTGCCCCCAAGGCAGCAAGCTGGTCCGTACATCCAAGTTCCAGAGCTGCTGGGACGGCCGGAGCATCGACAGCGCCAACCACCGCTCGCACGTCGCGTTCGCCGACCCGAGGACCGGTGCCTGCCCGGCCGGCTTCAAGGCCATCCCGCAACTCGTCCAGCGCCTCGTCTACGACGTGGACGCCCCCAGCCTCAACGACAACGGGAAATCCAGCCCCTTCTACGCGGTGGACGGCTTCCCGGAACAGATGCACAAGCCGATCACGGACCACGGCGACTTCATCAACGTCTTCGACAAGGGCTTGATGAACCGGATGGTCCAGTGCATCAACACCAGCCGAAAGTGCCAATGACTCCGTCTCCGGGAGACTGAGGCCCTCCAAGCCGGACCTGGCGCACTCGCACGCAGGACTGCGTCGAGAGCCGCATACGGGCGGACATGATGGCACGGGCCACAGAACGCACACCGCGCACAAGTGCCGTTCCCGTAGCCGTCCTGCCCCAGGTCGAAGACCTCGCGGGCGGTATGTCGTTTCAGGCATCGGATGGTCTCATGTCGGTTCTTGCCCTCCTGTGCGCGGCCTTCGTAGTACGCCCGGCGGGGTCCTCTACAGCACGATCGGGTTCGCGCTGCTGCCGGGCGCCTGGCTGGATCCAGCCAGGCGTCGCCGGCCGGTTTCCCGGGCGGCATGGGGGCCGGCGGCCGGGGTACTGGTCGCCCCGGTGCCTCCGATTGTTCATCTGCGGACCCCGCAGAGCCGCCATGACAACGTCGTCGCCATAAGCCAGGCCGTATGGGAATCGAACCTGCCGGCGACGGTCTGCTCCACCCGCCGGGGCCGACATCGCGTCCGGACGCAGGTCCGGCTCCCGGAGAGACAAGGGATCTGGCCGACCTGGCGCTCGCGCGGGGCCCGTCTTCTCGGACACGCTGGCCGGCATCGAGCTGCCCGCGGAGGAGATGCGCCACCGCGTGCCGGCTTTCCGGCGGATCGTCGTGGTCCGCGACGCCGTGGCGCGCACTCGGACAGCAACGCCCAGGAGATCGCGAAGAGTCCGATGCCGCGCTGGAACTTCCACGAGTGCGCCACCGAAGAGGTCGCCGGCGTCCGCGTCAGGGTCTGCGCGCCGGACGACGTCCCGTGCACCCACCGGTGCCTCGGTGCGAGCCCGGCGCGTCAGAAGGCCGGGGCGGACCGATCGGCGGGCTGGTTCCTGGTCATGAAGCATCTGATGCCGCTGGCACCGCAGTCCGGGGCGTCGATGGTGTGCGTCAGCTCGCGTCTCGGCATGGTCGGCATGCCGAACCAAACCCTGTACTCCGCCGCCAAGGGCGGCCTATCGCGCTCGCGCGCGGCGCCGCCAGAATGGGCGGACCGCGGCATCCGCGTCAGCCGGACCATGCGCTGCAGCACGCTTCAACCCCCAGCGCGGGGCCGCTGCCGACTCGTCGAGGCGGGGGTCTCCCGCAAAGGCAGGACTCCGGGGCCGCTCCGAAACCGGCGGACGCGGCGAACGCAAGGCTGATGCCGCACACGAGCGGTTGCAGTCCGAGACTGTCGTGCACACAGGCCCTAGTCTAGTAGATTGTCGCTGCTAAGTGTGGCTGTGATTGGTGGAGTTGACGGTCGGGCAGCCTCCCCTCGTCGCTTTCACTTCGGCCGGGCGGGGGTGCCATGTCGTCGCAGAAGAAGTATCCGGTTGCCTTGAGTGCTGAGGATCGTCAGGCGTTGGTGCGGGTGACCA
>NZ_JBEXSH010000144.1:0-13779 GCF_040613555.1 Streptomyces sp. NPDC006265 | reverse complement strand
TCCTCGACCTCGGCGAGGGTCTGGCCCGCTTCCGGCAGGCCAGGGCCCGCGACGGAGAGCCCGGACCGCGGCTGTAGCGCCCGGTTCACGACCGAAAGCCCGGTTCGCGACCGAAAGCCCGGTTCACGACCGAAAGCCCGGTTCACGACCGAAAGCCCGGTTCGCGACCGAAAGCCCGGTTCACGGCTGAGAGCCCGGCACCCGGCGCATCCGAAACACCGCTGTCCGCGGAAGCACTGATGTGCGGATGACCGGAAGCGAGAAGGGGTTGCGCATGCTTGGACCGCGGCCGACGGTGGCCGGACCGGCGGAGGCGAACCACGCCCCGCTCACCGCTCCCGGGGCCACCGGCGCCATCCGCGCCATGGAGGTCGCCCTGGAGCGGGCCCTCGAGGCGCGACTGCGGCAGGCCCGCGACACCGACGCGGTGTTCGCCCGCGACGTGGCCGACCGCCTCGCCGCGTACGTCCGGCGGGGGGGCAAGCGGCTGCGTACGGCGTTCGTGTGGTGCGGCTGGCGGGCCGCGGGCGGCTCGGGCGACGCGAGCGCGGTCCTGCGCACCGGGGCCGCCCTCGAACTGCTCCAGGCCTGCGCCCTCATCCACGACGACGTGATGGACGGGTCACCGCTGCGCCGGGGCGCCCCCGCGATGCACGTGGACTTCGCCCACGGGCACCGGGCCGGCCGCACCGGCGGGTCCGCCGAGTCGTTCGGGACGTCGGCGGCCGTGCTCGCGGGTGATCTGGCGCTGGCGTGGGCGGACGACCTGCTGACGGAGACGGCGCTCGCCTCGCCGCACGGCCCGGGATTGTTCGAGGAGTGGCGGGCCATGCGCACCGAGATGGGGTGCGACCTCGTCGCATGGACGAGCCGTTCCATATCGGTCAGCGATTTCCCGGATTCGTTCCTTCGCCGGCGAAGTTCCTCACCGAACGTCGGGGCCTGTGCTGACATGGTGGCTCCCCCGCCTCGTGCCGATCGACGCTCGATTTTGACACACCTTGCAGCAAGATCATCTATTTAGTGCAGATATGCAAAAACCAATGGTTCATGTGTTCTATGTCTGAAATATCCGTTCGAATCATTTCGGCATTCCCAGGCATCCTGGACCCATGAGCAACCAGGGAAGGCCCGCGCCCTGCAGCCCTCGCATACGCGCCCCCGAACTCCGCGGCAAGGGCGGCTGGCTGATCACGGGCGGTCACCAGTACACTCTCGCCGACCTGCGAGGACGCATCGTCATCCTGGATTTCTGGACCTTCTGTCGCATCAATTGCCTGCACGTCCTCGACGAACTCCGCGTTCTGGAGGGAAACACCCGGACACGGTCGTCGTCATCGGGGTGCATTCGCCGAAGTTCGTGCACGAGGCCGAGCACCGAGCGGTCGTCGACGCCGTCGAACGGTACGGCGTGGAGCACCGGTGCTGGACGACCCGGAGCTGGCCACCTGGAAGCAGTACGCCGTGCGGGCCTGGCCGACCCCGGTCGTGATCGACCCCGAGGGCTACGTCGTCGCGCAGCACGCCGGTGAGGGCCATGGGCACGCCATCGAGCGGCTGGTCGGGGAGCTGGAGGCCGAGCGTGGAGTCGGCCCGCCACCGTCTGACGCGGCTGCGGCTGCCGGAGGAGGCGGTGAAGGTCCCGGACGTGGCCCACCGCACGCTGCGGGAGGCGACGGAAGTCGCCCCCCGGACGGCTCGAGTTGAACGTGCTCTTCCAGGCCCCGGCAGGTCAGAAGCTGGACACCCGGTACGGCTCTTCGACCCGTCTCCTCGTCTCGTCCACCCCGCCGGAGCTGCTGCGCAGCGGCGAGGGCGCGGGGACGGACCTGTCCCGCGCCCTCGAACTCGACCCTGCCGTACCGGAGGGTGTGCTGCATGTGTCCGCGATGGCAGCCTCCCGCGACGACGACCCGGACAACGAGTACCCGGCCTGCCATGTCCACCAGCAGGACTGGGGCGTGCCCGTCCGTCTCACCGAAGCGGGGACGGACCGGCGTCCGCTGGTGCTGGCGGGGATGGACGCCTGAGAACCTCGGGCGTCAAACCCCGTATCCGTCGCTGTAGCCGTCGCGGCGGTGGTGGACCGCCGGGTCCTCGACGACACCGGGCGTCGTCGGGGGCACCACCAAGCGCCGGCGCCTGGCGATGCTGCTGAACGTGGTGACGCCGATCAGTCCGACGATCATCAGGATGATGCCGACGAGGTCGAGGTTGACCCCCTGCATGTCCCAGTCGGTCGCGAACGTGAGGATGGCTCCCACGGCGATGAGGATGATGCATCCGCCGAGGCCCATGTGTGTCGCCTCCCTGTACGGTCCGGTCGTTCCGGTCCCGGAACACCGGGTACCCCCGAGGGGAACACCCATGCGGTGACGGCCTGTTCTACCTCTCCAGGAACGCGGTCAGCGCGCCCGCGAGGAGGAAGGGGTCGTCGGCGCCGCACAGTTCGCGCACGCTGTGCATCGACAGGATGGCCACGCCGATGTCGACTGTCTTGATGCCGTGCCGCGCGGCGGTGATCGGGCCGATCGTGGTGCCGCAGGGCATGGAGTTGTTGGAGACGAACGACTGGAAGGGCACGTCGGCCGCCTCGCAGGCCGCCGTGAACTCCGCCCGGCCCGAACCGTCCGTGGCGTAGCGGTTGTTGACGTTGACCTTGAGGATCGGGCCGCCGTTGACGCGCGGGTGGTGCGTCGGGTCGTGCCGCTCCGCGTAGTTGGGGTGGACCGCGTGGCCCGTGTCGGAGGACAGGCAGACCGTGCCGGCGAAGGCGCGGGCCCGGTCCTCGTAGGAGCCGCCGCGGGCGTAGACGGAGCGTTCCAGCACGGTGCCGAGGAGCGGTCCGTCCGCGCCGGTGTCCGACTGGGAGCCGTTCTCCTCGTGGTCGAAGGCGGCCAGGACCGGGATGGAGGCCGGCTGCGAGGACGACGAGGCGACGGCCGCGAGGGCCGCGGTGCCGGCGTGCACCGACAGCAGGTTGTCCATGCGCGGTCCGGCCAGCAGCTCGCGGTCGCGGCCCAGGTACGCGGGGGCCTCCACCGAGTGGGTCATCAGGTCCCAGCCGGTGACCTCGCCCGCGGGGATGCCGGCCGTCTCCTCCAGGAAGGCGATCAGGTCGCCGTCGCGGACGTCGCGGCCGAGGCCCCAGACCGGCTGCATGTGCCGCTGCTTGTCGAGCTTGAGGCCGTCGGCGGTGACCGAGCGGTCGAGGTGGATGGCGAGCTGCGGGACGCGCAGCAGCGGCCGGTCCACGTTGACCAGGTGCGTCGAGCCGTCGCGCAGGGTCAGCCGGCCCGCGAGGCCGAGATCGCGGTCCAGCCAGGAGTTGAGCAGCGGTCCGCCGTAGATCTCCACGGCCACCTGGCGCCAGCCGTGCGCCCCGGTGTCGGGGAGCGGCTTGACGCGCAGGTTGGGGGAGTCGGTGTGGGCGCCGACGATCCGGAACGGCGTGTGCGGTGCGGCGCCCTCCGGTACGTACCAGGCGACGATCGCGCCGCCGCGCAGCACGTACTTGCCGCCGCTCCCCGCGGCGGAAGCCGCTGATGTCACCGTGTCCCACGCGTCCGTCTCGGCGACCTGCTTGAAGCCGGCCTTCTCCAGTCGCTCGGCGGCTGTGGCCACCGCGTGGTACGGCGTGGGGCTCGCCGCCAGGAAGGTCATGAGGTCGTCGGTGTGGCCGCGGTCGAAGCGGGCTCGTTCAGTCATTCAGATGCCTCCGAGGAGATCCCCGCCTTCAGGCGGGGGAGGAATCGGGCTCCTGCGGAGCAGGGCAGGGAGCTGTGATGTGTCGCCGAGGCGGAAGTGTTCCAAACCGCAGGTGGTCTTACGTGTAGGCATGCCAGTTTGTGAGCGTGTCCACAGTGTGTGTGAAGCGGGCGTTCAAGTACCGCTTCTATCCGACCGAAGCGCAGACAGCCGAGCTGTCGCGCACGTTCGGGTGTGTGCGCAAGGTCCACAACATGGCGCTCGCGGCCCGAACCGAGGCGTGGGCGCGGCAGGAGCGGGTCAACTACAACCAGACCTCGGCCATGCTGACTGCGTGGAAGAAGACCGAGGAACTGGCCTTCCTGAGTCACGTTTCGTCGGTGCCGTTGCAGTAGTGCCTGCGGCACCTTCAAGCGGCGTTCACGAACTTCTTCGCCAAGCGAGCGAAGTACCCGCGCTTCAAGTCGCGGAAGAAGTCCCGCAAGTCCGACGAGTACACCACGTCCGGATTCCGCTTCCGAGACGGGAAGCTGACCCTGGCGAAGATGACGGAAGCGCTGGACATCGTCTGGTCCCGGCCGCTGCCCGCGGACGCGAGGCCATCCACCGTGACCGTCTCCCAGGATGCGGCCGGACGCTGGTTTGTCTCGCTGCTGGTGGAGGACCCGTCCGTTGTGCCGCTTTCCGCAACGAGTCAAGCCGTCGGTGTGGGGGTCGGCCTGGACCATCTGCTGACCCTGTCCACCGGCGAGAAGATCACAAACCCCCGGCACGAGCGCCGTGACCGCGTCCGCCTGGCCAGGGCTCAGCGGGAACTGTCGCGCAAGGCCAAGGGGTCGAACCACCAGGCCACGGTCCGCAGGAAAGTCGCGAAGGTCCACGCACGGATCGCCGACCGGCGCCGTGACCACCTGCACAAGCTGACCACCCGACTCGTTCGTGAGAACCAAACGCTCGTGATCGAGGAGCTGACCGTGCGCACCATGGTCAAGAACCGGAATCCGGCCCGCGCCGTCTCGGATGCCGCCTGGGCAGAGTTCCGGAGCCTTCTGGAGGACAAGGCCGCCTGGTACGGGCGGGAAGTGATCGCGATGGACCGCTTCCTCCCCTCCTCCAGGTTGTGCTCCGCCTGCGGCACGCTCGCCCAGAGCATGCCGCTGCATGTGCGCACCTGGATGTGCGACAGCTGTGGCACGACCCATGACCGGAACGTGAACGCGGCGAAGACCCTTCTGGCCGCCGGGCCGGCGGTGACAGTCTGTGGAGCCGGTGTAGGACCTCAACGGAGTACTCCGGGCGGGCAGTCGGCGATGAAGCAGAAACCCTCACAGCGCGAGCCGTGAGGACCCTCCAAGAGAGGGCAAAGTCAAGGGTTCACCTTAACGACACACACCACCCCCGACGGACGACGAGGCCCGCTCCCGGTCTGGCGGAAGCGGGCCTCGAGTGAGGACGTGATGATCTAGAACGCGGCCTCGTCCAGCTCCATCAGGTCCAGCTCGACGCCCTCGGCGACCTTGCGGGCCAGGGTGACGCCCGGCAGGACGTTGGCGGCGAAGAACTTCGCGGCGGCGATCTTGCCGGTGTAGAAGGCCTTGTCCTTGGCGGAGGCCGTCTCGAGCTTCTCGGCGGCGATGGAGGCGCCCTTGAGCAGCAGATAGCCGACGACGACGTCACCGGAGGCCATCAGCAGGCGGGTGGTGTTGAGGCCCACCTTGTAGATGTTCTTGACGTCCTGCTCGGTGGCGGCGAGGTCGGTGAGCATCAGGCCGACGATGGCCTCCAGCTCGACCGCGGCCTTGGCGAGGTGCTCGCGGGCCGCGCCGAGCTCCTCGCCGCCCTCACCGAGCGCCAGGAACTTCTTGATGTCCTCGGCGAGGGAGTTCAGCGCGGCGCCCTGGTTGCGGACGATCTTGCGGAAGAAGAAGTCCTGGCCCTGGATCGCCGTGGTGCCCTCGTAGAGGGTGTCGATCTTGGAGTCCCGGATGTACTGCTCGATCGGGTACTCCTGCAGGAAGCCGGAGCCGCCGAAGGTCTGGAGCGACTGGGCGAGCTGCTCGTAGCCCTTCTCGGAGCCGTAGCCCTTGACGATGGGCAGGAGCAGGTCGTTCAGGGCCTCCAGGGCGGAGACGTCCTCGCCCGCGGCCTCCTTGATCTGGATCTCGTCCTGGACGGAGGCCGTGTAGAGCACCAGAGCGCGCATGCCCTCCGCGTACGCCTTCTGCGTCATGAGCGAGCGTCGCACGTCGGGGTGGTGGGTGACGGTGACCTTGGGCGCGGTCTTGTCCATGAAGTTCGCCAGGTCGGGGCCCTGGACGCGCTCCTTGGCGTACTCCAGCGCGTTCAGGTAGCCCGTGGAGAGCGTGGAGATGGCCTTCGTGCCGACCATCATGCGGGCGAACTCGATGATGCGGAACATCTGGCGGATGCCGTCGTGCTTGTCGCCGATCAGCCAGCCCTTGGCGGGGTGCTGGTCGCCGAAGGTCATCTCGCAGGTGTTGGAGGCCTTCAGGCCCATCTTGTGCTCGACGTTCGTGGCGTAGACGCCGTTGCGCTCGCCCAGCTCGCCGGTCTCGAAGTCGAAGAGGTACTTCGGGACGAGGAAGAGGGAGAGGCCCTTGGTGCCGGGGCCGGCGCCCTCGGGGCGGGCCAGCACGTAGTGGAGGATGTTCTCCGACATGTCGTGCTCACCGGACGTGATGAAGCGCTTCACGCCCTCGATGTGCCAGGAGCCGTCCTCCTGCTGCACGGCCTTGGTGCGGCCGGCGCCCACGTCGGAGCCCGCGTCGGGCTCGGTGAGCACCATCGTGGAGCCCCACTGCTTCTCCGTGGCGAACGTGGCTATGTGCTTCTGGACCTCGTTGCCCTCCTCGAAGAGGATGCCGGCGAACGCCGGGCCCGAGGAGTACATCCACACGGCCGGGTTGGCGCCCAGGATCAGCTCGGCGTAGGCCCAGATCAGGGAGCGGGGGGAGGTGGTGCCGCCGATCTCCTCGGGGAGGCCCAGGCGCCAGTACTCGGAGTCCATGAAGGCCTGGTAGCTCTTCTTGAAGGTCGCGGGGACCGGCGCGGTGTTGGTCTCCGGGTCGAAGACCGGTGGGTTGCGGTCGGCGTCGATGAAGGACTCCGCCAGCTCGTTCTCCGAGAGGCGCGTCATCTCCTCCAGGATGCTCTTCGCGGTATCGACGTCCATCTCCTCGAACGGACCGGTGCCGTACACCTTGTCGCGTCCGAGTACCTCGAAGAGGTTGAACTCGATGTCGCGGAGATTCGACTTGTAGTGCCCCATGGCGACGGCTCCCGGCTCCGTAGAGAGATCGGCGAGGCACTGGATCCTCGCGCTAGTTCACGTACCAACAAGTAGCTACGATGATGCTACCCGTCGGTAATAAGAAGCAACCCCGATCCGTCATCTGTGACAGGTCACACCGGAACGGTCAGTGCCGCGGTGTAGCCGTCACCCGTACTCCCCGTCATCGCCGCCAGCTGCCGGTCGTGGCCGTCGCTGAAGATCCCGTCCTCCTCCAGGGAGAGGCTGCTCAGGTTCCGCACGCTCGCGCGGTAACCGTCCGTGGCGTAGACGGTGTCGCAGACGTCCTTGGGGAAGGCGAGCTGCGAGGTGTTCGTGATCGACGTGGCCGCGGTGGCGTCGGCCAGGCTGCCGTAGACCTCGAAGTGGACGTGCGGCCAGCGGCCCGGGTAGCAGCCCGGAAAGACGCTTCGGAAGGTGACCCGGCCGTTCTCGTCCGTCTCCTGCACGCCCCGCAGGTAGTTCTCGTCGGTGACGCCCTCGGAGTAGAGGGAGTAGGCGCCCTCCCGGTCGCAGTGCCAGAGGTAGACGGCGGCGCTCCGCTTCGGCGTCCCGCAGCCGGAGGCCGCGTCCACCACGGTGAGCGTGATCGTCAGGGGGACACCGTCGGCCGTGCCGCCCGCGGAGTCGCCGAAGCTGCGGGTGATGTCGCTGCGGACGACCCCGCTCTCCTTCAGGACGTTCACGCCGTTGGAACCGTCGCCGGGGTAGGGGCCGGCCGTCTCCTCGGGGATCTCCGCGCACGCCGCGGACGAGGGGGAGGGGGCCGCCGAGGTCTTCCCCTCCGGGGTGCAGCCCAGCAGCGGGACCAGGCTCGCCCCCGCCATCAGCCGGATCATCCGCCGGCGGGCGAGGGCGGGGAGGTCGTGGGAGAGGCCTCCGCCGTGCTCGGGCAGGCCCTCGTCGTGGCGTCCGTTCATGACACGACGCTACGAGCCGCGGCCCCCACGATCCACAAGCGGACGCTGTCGACTCGCTGTCGGTCTGCCGGGACCGGCGTACCGGCCCGCCGGCCCGTCCGCGCTCGGTACGCTTGCGCTCATGTACGGCTACGACCAGACAGCGGGCCCGCAAGGGCAGTACGCCCCTCCGCAGCAGCCGATGTCCGGCGGGTACGGGCAGCAGCAGCCGCTGTACCCCGAGCCGTCCCCGCCCTCCCTCACGGACGCGGTGCGCGCCTTCACCACCGGGCAGATGGCCGCCGAGGACTTCCAGCAGGTCTTCGCGACGTCGAAGGTCTACTGCCCGCGCGGTGACAACCCCGGCTTCCTGGCCCTGCACAACACCCAGCAGCCGGTGATCCCGATGTTCAGCACGCTCAAGGAGCTGCGCCGGTACGCGGGCAAGGAGTCCAAGTACTTCGTGATCACCGGCGCCGAGGTGCTGGACCTGCTGCCGACCGGCTACGGCTTCGTCCTCGACATGGAGGGCGAGCACCGCATGGTGTTCGACGCGAAGGCCGTGGAGCAGATGGTCGAGTTCGCGATGCGCCGGATGTATGGCGGCTGAAGCGCCCGACCTCCCTATCGCGGCAGGCGTAGCGCCAGGCCGTCCAGGACGACGTCCAGGCCGTAGGTGAACTTGTCGTCGCGCAGCTTCGCGGGGTCGGAGGCCTGCGCGGAGGTCTCGGGCCCGGCGGCCGCCAGGTGGTCGTAGCCGGCCGAGGCCTGCTGGGCCGCGGGCAGCAGCCGGGCCACGAATTCCGCCTCGCTCTCGCCGGAGCGGGCGACCGTGGTGAGCCACGCGGCCTCGGTCGTGCTCATGCCGATGACGTACGAGAAGACGGCGTCGATCGCCCGGCTCGGCTCCGGGAATCCCGCGGCGGTGAACAGGACCGCCAGCCGCTCCGAGAAGGTCATGTAGTTCGGCCCGAGGTAGGCGAGCCCGGCCTGCCCCAGGACCAGCGTCAGCCAGGGGTGCCGTAGAGCGGTCATACGGAAGGACCCGGCCGCCTCGGTGACGGCCGCGCGCCAGACGGGGCCGCCGGCCGGCGGGACGTGGATCTCGGCGGCGACCTCGTCCACCGCGAGCTCCATCAGCTCGTCCTTCGTGGCGACGCGCCAGGGAGAGCGGATCGCGATGGGCGTGGGCGGGGCGCTGATCATGCCCTCGACCCTGTCGATCCTGATCACCGTCTTCGACGAGGACGAGCGGCCCAAGGCGATGGCCGTGTGGGGCTCGGTGTCGATGCTGGGGCTGGTCGGCAGCCCGGTGCTCGGCGGCGTGCTGATCGACCACTTCGCCTGGCAGGCCATCTTCCTGATCAACGTCCCGATCGTCGCTCTCGCGCTGCTGGCCGGTGTGTTGCTGATGCCGGAGTCGAAGGCGCCGTGGCAGAGGCCGGACCCGCTGGGCGCGGTGCTGTCGGCGGTGGGCATGACGGCCTTGATGTGGTGGATCATCGAGATTCCGCGGCACGGCGCGTTCGAGGGCCGTTCCCTCGTCGTCCTGGCCGTCGCGGTGCTCGCCCTGGCCGGCTTCGTGACCTGGCAGAACGCGACCCCCGCGCCGATGGTCCCGCTGGTCCTCTTCAAGCACCGCAACTTCAGCGGGGGTTCGCTCTCCCTGGCGCTCGTCCAGATCGGCAACGCCGGCCTGCTGCTGGTGCTGACCCAGTACCTCCAGTTCGTGCTCGGCTGGACCGCCGTCAAGGCGGGCCTGGCCTTCCTGCCGCTGGCCGTCGCCGCGCTGGCCGGCAACACGGCCGGGGCGCAGCTCGCCGTGAAGTTCGGCAACCGGTTCGTCATCCTCGGCGGGATGCTGCTGATGGCCGCGTCCTTCGGGCTGCTGACCACGCTCACCGCCGACAGCGGGTTCACGGTCCCGGCCGTGGCGCTGGGGGCCGGTCTGGCCATGCCGGCCGCGGTGGCCGCGCTGATGGGCGCCATCCCGGAGGACAAGGCGGGCGTCGGCTCGGCCCTCAACGACACGATCCAGCAGTCCGGCACCGCCCTCGGCATCGCGATCCTCGGCTCCCTGCTCACCGCCGGCTACGCGGACGAGATGCCGGCCGGCGCCCCCGAGCAGGCCCGCGAGTCCATCGGCGGGGCGCTGGCCGTCGCCGGCGGTGACACCGGGCTGGTGGGGGCGGCCCGGGGGGCCTTCGCCGCTTCGATGTCGACGACCTTCACGATCGGCGCGCTCGGTGTCCTGGCCGCGGCGGTCGTGGCCACGCTGGTGATGCGGGACCGCACGGCCGGGCCCGCCGGGGCGGAGAGCGAGGAGCGCGAGCTGGTCGCCTGACCTGCCCCGGACGCCCGAGGGCCGCCACTCCGCTGCGGAGTGACGGCCTTCCGCCATGCCGGTCTGCCGTGGTTCGCTGCGCCGTCCCCCGGGGTGGGGAATGCCCTCCCGGTTTTCTCTGTTGAGGGTGGCAGAAAGTTCAACGCTCAACTAAACTGGGCGTACACGAGGAGGAACCGACATGCCTGCAGTGACCGTCGAGAACCCGTTGACGCTGCCCCGCGTGACCGCGCCTGCCGACGCCGTGGCACGTCCCGTGCTGGCCGTCACGACCGCTCCGAGCGGTTTCGAGGGCGAGGGTTTCCCGGTGCGCCGGGCGTTCGCGGGGATCAACTACCGCCATCTCGACCCGTTCATCATGATGGACCAGATGGGCGAGGTGGAGTATCAGCCTGGGGAGCCGAAAGGGACCCCGTGGCATCCGCACCGCGGCTTCGAGACCGTCACCTACATCATCGACGGGATCTTCGACCACCAGGACTCCAACGGCGGCGGCGGCACCATCACCAACGGGGACACCCAGTGGATGACCGCGGGCTCGGGCCTGCTGCACATCGAGGCCCCACCCGAGCATCTCGTCGTCTCCGGCGGGCTCTTCCACGGCCTCCAGCTGTGGGTGAACCTCCCGGCCAAGGACAAGATGATGGCCCCGCGCTACCAGGACATCCGCGGCGGCTCGGTACAGCTGCTCAGCACCCCCGACGGCGGCACGCTGCTGCGGGTCATCGCCGGTGAACTGGACGGACACGCGGGCCCCGGCATCACGCACACCCCGATCACGATGGTCCACGCGACCGTCGCCCCGGGTGCGGAGCTCACGCTGCCGTGGCGCGAGGACTTCAACGGACTCGCGTACGTCCTGGCCGGCCGCGGCAGCGTCGGACCCGACCGCCGCCCGGTCCACATGGGCCAGACGGCCGTCTTCGGCGCGGGTTCCTCGCTGACCGTCCGCGCGGACGAGAAGCAGGACTCCCACACCCCGGACCTCGAGGTCGTCCTGCTCGGCGGACAGCCCATCCGTGAGCCCATGGCCCACTACGGCCCGTTCGTCATGAACACCAAGGACGAACTCATGCAGGCCTTCGAGGACTTCCAGAAGGGCCGCCTGGGCACGGTCCCGGCGGTGCACGGAATGACCGCGAGCGGTCCGCAGGACTGACGCGCCACCGGGGCGGTTGACGCCCCGTCACCCTGGCGGGCCTCCCTGGCGGGCCTCCCTGACGGGACGGCCCGTCCGGGGCGTGGTCGGGTGGGGATGTGCAGGCCCCCACCCCGCTCCTCCCCGTCCCCGTCCGGCGTTTCGCCGCCTGGTGTGCCGTCCTGCTGCTCCTCGCCGGGGTCGTCTACGTCGGCATCCGGCTGGTCGTGGAGTTCCGGACCGCCGTCGTGCCCGTACTGCTCGCGCTGCTCGGGACGGCGCTGCTCGGGCCGCTGCACCGGCGGCTCGTGAAGGCCGGGGTGCACCGGTCGGTCGCGGCCGGACTCACCTGCGTCGCGGTGGTCGCCGTGGTCGGCGGGGCCGTGTACATCGTGGTCGCCGCGCTCATCGACACCGGTGACGAGATTGTCGCCTCGCTCAAGCAGGCCGCCCGCGGCGTCTCCGACCACTTCGGCGCGGCCGGCACCTCACTGGACGACCTCGCCTCCAACGCCCGGGAACTGCTGGGCAAGTTCGGCGGTACGGCCGCTTCCGGCGTGATCAGCGGCGTGAGCGTGGTCGGCGAGTTCGTCGCCATGGCCGTCCTCGCGCTGTTGCTCGTCTTCTTCTTCCTGCGCGACTCCGACAAGGCCGCGGGGATGCTGCGCTCGCTGTCGCCCCGGGGGGCGGCCGACACCCTGGAGGCCATGGCGCGGCGGGCGCTGAGGGCCGTCGAGGGATTCATGCGGGGGACGACCCTCATCGCGCTCATCGACGCGCTGCTCATCACTGTGGGCCTGCTCGTCCTCGACGTGCCCGGCGCGGCCGGTCTGGGCGCGCTGGTCTTCGTAGGGGCGTACATCCCCTACCTCGGTGCCTTCATCTCGGGCGCCCTGGCCGTCCTGGTCGCCCTCGCCGACCGGGGGTTCGTCATCGCGCTGTGGGCGCTCGGCGTCGTCCTCGCGGTGCAGGTGCTGGAAGGGCACGTGCTCCAGCCGATGATCCAGAGCCGGACCGTGCAGATGCACCCGGCGGTGGTGATGGTGACGATCACGGCCGGGGCCTCCGTCGCCGGAGTGCTCGGCATGCTGCTCGCGGTCCCCCTCACCGCGGCGGCCTTCGGCGTCGTCCAGGAACTGCGCACCCGCTACGGCGACGAGGAGCAGTCGGCGTCGTAGGAGGGGCGACCGTCACGGCGGCGAGGGGCTGCTGCCGCCCAGGTCGCCCTCGTGGGAGGCGTGACCGCTACGGCGACCAGGAGCCGTCGCCGGAGCCGTTCACGGACTCGTAGAGTTCGAACCAGATGCTCTTGCCCTCGCCGCGCGGGTCGACGCCCCAAGCGTGCGCGAGTAGTTCGATCAGCACCAGGCCGCGGCCGGAGGACGCCAACTCCCCGGGGCTGCGCCGGTGCGGCAGGTCGTCGCCGGCGTCCGTGACCTCGATCCGCAGCCGCCGCCCGCCCACCTCGCCCGTGATCTCGGCGACCAGCAGCGCGTCGTGGTCGGTGTGCACGAGGACGTTCGTCAGCAGCTCGGACAGCAGCAGCACCGCCGAGTCGAGCTGGTCGGGCGAGTCCCAGTCGTGCAGCAGCTCGCGCAGCTGCTGCCGGGCGACCGCGACCCGCTCGGGCTCGGCCTGCGCGACGGTCAGCACCGAGCGCCGCACCGGAGGCCGTACGGTCATCGCGTCACCGCAGCCGCAGCCCCCGCCCTCACGGCTCAGCAGCAGCATCGCGATGTCGTCCTCACGGCGGTCCGCCAGCGGGCCGGTGGTGTGGTGCGAGGACGGTCCGTGCACGGCCTGCACCAGGGTGTCGGCGAGCTCCTCCAGATCGCCCTTGTGGTCCTCCAGGATCACGCGCAGCCGCCGCCAGCCGGTGTCCAGGTCGTGGCCGCCGGTCTCGAGCAGCCCGTCCGTGCAGATCAGCATCGTCTCGCCGGGCTCCAGCGCGAGCCGGGTCGTGGGGTAGTCGGCGTCCGGGTCGATGCCCAGCGGCAGACCACCCGACGTCGGCCGGGTCAGCACCGTGCCGTCGGCCATCCGGATCGCCGGGTCCGGATGACCGGCACGGGCGACGTCCAGCACCCCCGTCGCCGGGTCGACCTCGACGTACACGCAGGTCGCGAAGCGCGCGTCGGCGGGGTCCTCGTCGCCGATGCCGTGCAGGAAACGGGAGGCGCGCGACAGCACCGCGTCCGGCCGGTGGCCCTCCGAGGCGTAGGCCCGCAGCGCGATCCGCAGCTGGCCCATCAGCCCCGCCGCCCGTACGTCATGGCCCTGGACGTCACCGATGACCAGCGCGAACCGCCCGCTGGGCAGCGGAATCACGTCGTACCAGTCGCCGCCGACCTGGAGCCCGCCGCCCGTCGGGACGTAACGG
>NZ_JBEXSH010000143.1:0-13831 GCF_040613555.1 Streptomyces sp. NPDC006265 | reverse complement strand
TCCCGGCAGTCCGCTCTGCGGTTCCTCGGGGTCACCTCGCCCCCGCCCCTCCCCAAAGGAGCGCCCTCTGATGCGGTTTCGCCCCCCATCCCCGGCTCCTGGTGCGGGGCCTGCGGCGGCGGGGTGGCGGCTGGGCCACGGCCGGGGCCCTGCTCCTCGCGCACGGCGCACTGGGCCTGACCTACGCCTTCACCCACCCCCGCGACTGACACGTCCGGCGCGTGGGACGGCCGACGCCGGCGCTCCCCCGCTCCTCGCCGCGTGGGCCGGCCGAAGACGACGCGTCCCTACTCGTCGTCCTCGTCGTCCAGCCGCGCCAGCCACGTGGCCAGCCGCTCCACCGGTACCTCGAAGTCGGGATTGAGATCGACGAACGTCCGCAGCTGCTCGGCGAGCCACTCGAAGGTGACCTCCTCCTCGCCGCGCCGCTTCTCCAGTTCCTCGATGCCACGGTCGGTGAAGTACATGCCCTCAAGGATAAGTGCGCGCAAACGGCCGGGCCGCACCCCCGATGCGGGGATGCGGCCCGGCCGTACAGGACGCGCGAGGGCGACTTACGCCTCGAACACCTCACGCACCAGCTGCTCCTGCTCCGCCTGGTGCCGCTTCGCGGAACCCACCGCCGGGGACGAGCCGTGCGGGCGGGAGATCCGCCGCAGCCGCTCGCCGTGCGGGACGTCCGCGCCGACCGCCAGGTCCAGGTGGTCGATCAGGTTGAGCGCGATGAACGGCCAGGCACCCTGGTTCGCCGGCTCCTCCTGGGCCCACAGGTACTTCTCGGCGTTCGGGTACTTCTTGATCTCCGCCTGGAGCTCGGCACCCGGCAGCGGGTACAGGCGCTCGATGCGGATGATCGCCGTGTCCGTGGCACCGCGCTTCTGACGCTCGGCCTCGAGGTCGTAGTAGACCTTGCCGGCGCAGAAGACGACCTTCCTGACCGCGGCCGCGTCGACCGAGGAGTCACCGATGACCGGCTGGAACTGCCCGGTCGTGAACTCCTCCGCCTTCGCCGCCGCCGCCTTCAGGCGCAGCATCGACTTCGGCGTGAAGACCACCAGAGGCTTGTGGTGCGGGTTGTGCACCTGCCACCGCAGGAGGTGGAAGTAGTTCGACGGCGACGTCGGCATGGCGACCGTCATGTTGTTCTGCGCGCACATCTGGAGGAAGCGCTCCGGGCGGGCCGAGGAGTGGTCCGGGCCCTGGCCCTCGTAGCCGTGCGGCAGGAGCAGGACGACACCGGAGGTCTGGGCCCACTTCTGCTCGGCCGACGAGATGAACTCGTCCACGACCGTCTGGGCGCCGTTGACGAAGTCGCCGAACTGCGCCTCCCACATCACCAGCGCCTCGGGGCGGGCCAGCGAGTAGCCGTACTCGAAGCCCATCGCCGCGTACTCGGAGAGGAGGGAGTTGTAGACGTTGAGCCGCGCCTGGTCCTCGGAGAGGTACTGCAGCGGCGTGTACTCGTCGCCCGTGGTGCGGTCGATGATGACCGCGTGGCGCTGGCCGAACGTACCGCGCTGCGAGTCCTGGCCGGCCAGGCGGACCGGGACGCCCTCCAGCAGAAGGGAGCCGACCGCGAGGGTCTCGCCCATGCCCCAGTCGATCGTGCCGTCCTCGACCATCGACGCCCGGCGCTGCAGCTGCGGCAGCAGACGCGGGTGGACGGTGATGTGGTCGGGGATGTTGACCTGGGACTCGGCGATCCGCTTGACGACCTCCGTGGTCACAGCGGTGTTCACGGCGACCGGGAACTCGGCCTGCGGGTCCGTGGACTCGACCGTGCCCGGCTGGGACGTGGCCTCACGGACCTCCGTGAAGACCTTCTCCAGCTGGCCCTGGTAGTCCTGCAGCGCCTGCTCGGCCTCTTCCAGGGTGATGTCGCCGCGACCGATCAGGGACTCGGTGTAGAGCTTGCGCACCGAGCGCTTCTTGTCGATCAGGTCGTACATCAGCGGCTGGGTGAAGGCCGGGTTGTCCGACTCGTTGTGACCGCGGCGGCGGTAGCAGATGAGGTCGATCACCACGTCCTTGTTGAACGCCTGGCGGAACTCGAAGGCCAGACGGGCCACACGGACCACGGCCTCCGGGTCGTCGCCGTTCACGTGGAAGATCGGGGCCTCGATCATGCGGGCCACGTCCGTCGCGTACATGGAGGAACGCGAGGACTCGGGGGCCGCGGTGAAGCCGACCTGGTTGTTGATGACGATGTGGACCGTGCCGCCGGTGCGGTAGCCGCGCAGCTGCGACATGTTCAGGGTCTCGGCCACCACGCCCTGGCCCGCGAAGGCCGCGTCGCCGTGGATCGCCACCGGCAGGACCGTGAAGTCCGTGCCGCCCTTGTTGATGATGTCCTGCTTGGCGCGCGAGACGCCCTCCAGGACCGGGTCCACCGCCTCCAGGTGCGAGGGGTTCGCGACCAGGGAGACCTTGATCTGCTCGCCGTCGAGGCCGGTGAAGGTGCCCTCGGCGCCCAGGTGGTACTTCACGTCACCGGAGCCGTGCATCGACTTCGGGTCGAGGTTGCCCTCGAACTCGCGGAAGATCTGCGCGTACGACTTGCCGACGATGTTGGCGAGGACGTTCAGGCGGCCGCGGTGGGCCATGCCGACGACGACCTCGTCCAGGCGGGACTCGGCGGCCGAGTCCAGCACCGCGTCCAGCAGCGGGATGACGGACTCGCCGCCCTCCAGGGAGAAGCGCTTCTGGCCGACGTACTTCGTCTGCAGGAACGTCTCGAAGGCCTCCGCCGCGTTCAGCCGGCGCAGGATGCGCAGCTGCTCCTCGCGCTCCGGCTTGGAGTGCGGGCGCTCCACGCGGTCCTGGATCCACTTGCGCTGCTTCGGGTCCTGGATGTGCATGAACTCGATGCCGGTGGTGCGGCAGTACGAGTCGCGCAGGACACCGAGGATGTCGCGCAGCTTCATCATCGACTTGCCGGCGAAGCCGCCGACGGCGAACTCGCGCTCCAGGTCCCAGAGCGTGAGGCCGTGCTCGTTGACGTCCAGGTCGGGGTGCTTGCGCTGCTGGTACTCCAGCGGGTCGGTGTCGGCCATGACGTGGCCGCGGACCCGGTAGGAGTGGATCAGCTCGAAGACGCGGGCGGCCTTCGTGACGTCGTCGTCGTGGCTGGCGTCGATGTCCTTGAGCCAGCGGACCGGCTCGTAGGGGATGCGCAGCGCCTCGAAGATGTCGTCGTAGAAGCCGTTCTCACCGAGGAGGAGGTTCGCGACGATCCGCAGGAACTCGCCGGATGCGGCGCCCTGGATGACCCGGTGGTCGTAGGTCGACGTGAGCGTCATGACCTTCGAGATGCCGAGCTTGTTCAGCGTGTCCTGGGACGTGCCCTGGAACTCGGCCGGGTAGTCCATGGAGCCGACGCCCATGATCACCGACTGGCCGGGCATCAGACGCGGCACGGAGTGGACGGTGCCGAGGCCGCCGGGGTTGGTCAGGGAGACCGTCACGCCGGTGAAGTCGTCCATGCCCAGCTTGCCGTCGCGGGCGCGGCGGACGATGTCCTCGTAGGCCTGCCAGAACTCGAAGAAGTTCAGCGTCTCGGCCTTCTTGATGCCCGCGACCACGAGCTGACGGTCGCCGTTGGGCTTGACCAGGTCGATGGCGAGGCCGAAGTTGACGTGCTCCGGCTTGACCAGGGTCGGCTTGCCGTCCTTCTCCGCGAAGGAGTAGTTCATCGACGGCATGGCCTTGATGGCCTGCACCATCGCGTAGCCGATCAGGTGCGTGAAGGAGATCTTCCCGCCCCGGGCGCGCTTCAGGTGGTTGTTGATGACGATGCGGTTGTCGAAGAGCAGCTTCACCGGGACCGCGCGCACGGACGTGGCCGTGGGCACCTCCAGGGAGGCGTTCATGTTCTTCGCGACCGCGGCGGCGGGGCCGCGCAGCACGATCTGCTCGGGGCCCGGGGGGGCCTCTCCGGCGGGCTCGGCCTTCTTCGCGGCGGCGGCCGGCTTGGCTGCAGGCTTCGCAGCCGGGGCGGCCTGCGCCGGAGCGGGGGCCTGGGCCGGAGCCTGGGCCTGCGCGGCGGGCTTCGCCTGGGCCGGAGCCGGCGCGGCGGCGGGCTTCTCGGCCGCCGGGGCGGGGGCCTGGGCGGGGGCGGCCGGAGCGGCCGCCTGAGCGGTGGTGGTCCCCGCGGCCCCCGCGGCCGCGGTACCCGCCGGAGCCGAGGCGGCGGCCGCCCCCGGCTTGTAGTCGGCGAAGAAGTCCCACCAGGCTCGGTCTACCGAATTCGGGTCCTGGAGGTACTGCTGATAGATCTCGTCGACGAGCCACTCGTTGGCACCGAACGACGCGGCAGGGTTCTTCCCCGCTTGGTCGGTGTCGGTCGAGATGCTCGAGTTACTGGGGGACTGTGGCGACACGGCGGCAACCGCCCTCTTCCGCTTCACAAGATGATGGACAGCGGGAATCAAGGCTACGCCCCCTGGACGGGGAAGGTCAGGCCGGGCCCGTGCAACGTCGTGCAAGTCACATCTGGAACTGTGTTTCGGGGCTTGAAATGGCGGGAAACAAGCGTGGTTCCGCTTCAGGAGGGAAGAGCGGGGCAGGACCCCGGGCGCCGATGGCGCGGGCCTGTGCCAGATCACACGTGTCGGTCAGCAAGGACGTCCGTGGATCTTGTGGCTCCGCTTCGAACTTTACGTCAACTTGGCAGAGGTGCCAGTCCCGGAAGGGTGACAAGAATCCGGCAGCCCCGCTCGGATTCGGCCACTCCGATCCGGCCCCCGTGCAGGTCCACCGCCCAACGGGCGATCGCCAGGCCGAGTCCCGTGCCGCCGTCGCTGCCCGGCCCCTGCGGCCGCTTGGTGGTGCCGCGGTTGAACCGCTCGAAGACGCGGTGCCATTCGGACTTCGGAATGCCGGGTCCCTCGTCCAGGACCTCCAGCTCCAGCGACTCCGGCAGGGCGCCGCGCCGCGCCTTCACCGTCACCCGGCCGTGCGGGGGGCTGTGCTTGACCGCGTTGTCGATGAGATTGGCGACGACCTGGTGGATGCGCTCCGGGTCGGCGTGCGCGGTCAACTCCGGGGGGTGGACGTCGAGGTGCAGATGGACGTCCGTACGGGTGTGACTGCCCGAGCCGGTCGCGATGCCCGCGCGCACGGAGGCGACCATGTTGGCCTCCTTGAGTACGCCGGACAGATACGGCCATACCTCGAACCGTCGCTGTTTCAGCGGTACGACGCCGTTGTCCAGGCGGGACAGGTCCAGCAGCGTCTCGACCAGCCGCCCGAGGCGCTCGGTCTGCTTCAGTGCCGTGCGCATCGTCTCCGGGTCGGCCCGCGTGACCCCGTCGACGATGTTCTCCAGCACCGCGCGCAGGCCCGCGATGGGCGTGCGCAGCTCGTGCGAGACATTCGCCACGAGTTCCTTGCGCTGGCTGTCCTGGGCCTCCAGCTCGTCGGCCATGGCGTTGATCGTCACGGCCAGGTCGCCCAGTTCGTCACGGCGGTTCTCCCGCGTGCGGCGGGTGTAGTCGCCCTGCGAGATGGAACGGGCCACCGCGGTCATCTCGTCCAGCGGTGCGGTGAGTGAATGGGCGACGAACTGCGTGATGAGAAGTGTGGCGATCATCGAGAAGACCGTGATGAAGCGCAGCTCCGTCTTGGTGTGCACCGCGATCACCGACAGGCCCGTGGTGATCAGCACCGAGATGACGACGAGCGCACCCAGCTTGGTCTTGATCGAGAACGGGCTCACGCCGCCCCAGGGATCCGGCTCCCCGGGGGCTCTCCGTCCGGCCGGGCCACCGCTCATGGCGTCGGGGTCTCCAGGGCGTAACCGACGCCGTGCACCGTGCGGATCCGCTCGGCGCCGATCTTCCGGCGCAGCGCCTTGATGTGGCTGTCGACCGTGCGGGTGCCGGAGGCGTCCGCCCAGTCCCAGACCTCGGCGAGCAGCTGCTCACGGGAGAGCACCGCGCGTGGGGTGTTCGCCAGGCACACCAGCAGGTCGAACTCGGTGGGCGTCAGGTGGACGTCCTCGCTGCGCACCCGGACCCGGCGCTGCGCGTGGTCGATCTCCAGCTCACCGAGGCGCAGGATGCCGGAGCGGGGGGTGGCCGCCGCGATGGCGGCCCGCTCCACCCGCCGCAGCAGGACGTGCACCCGCGCCGCCAGCTCCCGCATCGAGAAGGGCTTGGTCATATAGTCGTCGGCACCGACGCCGAGCCCGACCAGCATGTCGGTCTCGTCGTCGCGCGCGGTGAGCATCATCACCGGCACCGGGCGGGCGGCCTGCACGCGCCGGCAGACCTCCAGCCCGTCGAAGCCGGGCAGCATGATGTCGAGGATCAGCAGGTCGGGCTGCCACGCCTCGGCCGTGTCGACCGCGGCCGGGCCGTCACCCGCTGTTTGCACGAGGAATCCCTCGGCCCGCAGGCGGGTCGCGATGGCGTCCACGATCGTCGCGTCGTCCTCGACCACCAGGACCCGGCGCTGTGCGCCCGGAGTAGCCGTCGCCGAACCGTTGTGGGAGGTCTGTGTCTGCTCCATCGCCCGCCCCTGGGGTGTGCTTTCCCGGAATCAGTGGGGTGATTCCTTCTGACTGGCTATGCCTGCGCATGGTTGCGATTGACGCTTGAATGATCGGCGTCAGAGGAGCAGCGTACGGGGAGTCAGCACGCCTTTGCTATCCAGGGCGGATGCCGAGGTGCACCACGTCCGGAACGCCCCGGGCAACCGGGATCTCTTCGGTACGCACCCGTTGGAACCCGGCATTCCGCAAGGTTTCTTCGAATTCCGGTGACGGCTGGGCGGACCAGACGGCCAGAACCCCGCCGGGTCTCAACACCCTTGCACAGCTTGCCAGTCCGGCTGCCCGGTAGAGATTTCCATTGCCCTCCGTGACCGTCCAGCCGGGTCCGTTGTCGATGTCGAGGCATAGGGCGTCGTACGTGTCGGATGTCTCATTGACGTGTGCGACGAGATCGGTTTCGACGATTTGCGCGCGGGGGTCCGCCAGCGCCCGGGCGGACAGGGCGGAGAGCGGGCCGTCCAGATGCCATTCGACGATCGCGTGCTCGCGTTCCACCACCGTGATCCGTCCCCAGCGCGGGTCCGCCGCGGCGTGCGCGAGGGAGAAGCCGACGCCGAGTCCGCCGATCAGGACGTGGGGGCGGTCCCGGCCGTCCAGGGCGTCCAGCGCCGCGTCGACCAGCCGCCGCTCCGAGCGGCCGTCGGAGGTGTCCATCAGGAAACAGCCGTTGGCGATGATCTCCAGCAGGTCACCGTGCCGCCGCAGCGCCACCTCACCGTGCGGGCCCTCGCGACGGTCCAGGACATAGGGAATGTCGTACGAGCTAGGCATGGGGGCATCCTGGCAGGAGTGGGCGGCGTGACGCCCGGCAATTCATGGGGGGACGCAGCACGAGGCTTTCGGGTTGCTGTGAATCGGCTCTCGCGTGGCGCAGGTCACAGACAGCGCGGAGTGCGGAGCGAAGGCTGGGACGCGACGGAAGGAGTGCCCGTTTTGGAACGCACCGCGCCGCCCCACGAGCCGGCCACACCGATGTCGGCGGACGCGCCCTTCTCCGATGTGCCGGGGCTGCTCGACGGGGTGCCGCGGCAGCGGGGTCCGCGCGGGACGGCGGTCGCGGAAGGAAGGGAGCCCGTTCCGGCGGCAGCGCCCCGGTCCTGGACACTCCGCCCCTGGCTGCTGCTGCCCACCCCCACGGGTACGCCGTTCACCTTCGGCTACGCCACGGTCCTCTGCCTCACCTCGCTGATCGCCGCGTACGCGGACCCCACCCTGGTGCGCGCCCTGCTCCAGAGCTCCAGTACGGACGTGGCGCACCTGGTGCGCACGCCGGAACTGGTGCTGATCGGCAGCGCGCTGTGGGTGGCCGGCGGGGTGACCTCGCCGTTCGCCATCGCCTTCGTGCTGGTGCTGACCGCGCTGGAACGGCGGATCGGAGGCCTGCGCACGGCCGGGGTCTTCCTGCTCGGACATGTCCTCGCCACCCTCGCCACCGAGGTGCCCGTGGGGCTCGCGGTGCTGACCGGGCATCTTCCCGGCAGTTCCCTGCACCGCCTCGACTACGGCGTCAGCTTCGGGGTCGCCGCGGGTATCGGCGCCCTGGCCGGTCTGCTGCCGCTGTGGCTGCGCCTGCCGCTGCTGGCCGGCTTCGGCTGGATGCTGCTCCAGGACCTGCTGGCCTTCGCCGACCCGATGACGAACTGGGGGCACCTCATCACCCTGGGCATCGGGCTCGCGACCTGGCCGGTGGTCCGGCGCCGGCACGCGGCACGCCCAGGCCGGACCGGAGGCTGACCGCCGGGCTCCTCAGGCCCGAGCGTAGGCCGACGGGCCCTGCTTCGCGCTGGTCAGCAGGCCCACCACCTCCCAGCCCAGTGCCTCGTAGAGCCCTCGCCCGGCGGATGTCCCGGCCAGGACGCCGGTCCGTGCCCCCTGCCGGACGGCGGCGTTCTGCAGGGTCCGCATGACGAGGCCGCCCAGACCCTTGCGGCGGTGTTCGGGGGCCGTCTCGACCTGGTCGACGACGGTGGTCCCGCCCGTCGGGGCGATCTGGCCGCGTGCCGACAGGGATCCGTCCGGCGCGGCCACCATCACGCGGGTCACCCCACCGCGCGACCCCCCCGCAGCCGGTAGCCGTCGAGGGTGGCCGGAGCGCCGTCCGCCGCCGGCGGGAGCGTCATCAGAAAGCCGGGCTCGGGGTCGATCCACCAGCTGTCGTCCAGCCGGCCCGCTACCACCGACGGATCCCGGAACGCCTTCAGCCACACGCCCTGCCCGGTCACCGCCCCGGCCGCCTTGCGCACGGTCGTCTCGTCGAGACCCTCGTCCGTCGCGCCGAACACATGCCGCGTGACGTGCCCGCACATCCCCATGTCGATCGTCCACCCCACGGCTCGGCCAGGGGCGGAGCGGCCTCGCGGGACACGACCCATCCGTTCACCCACGCCCGCACGGTTCCGTCCACACCACCCCCTTGTAATGAGTGACTGTCCTGACCGCCTATTACTCGGTAGGGCTCTATGCGCCCGTCCGCCCCCGGCGTCATGGGTGATCGCCGACAGCGAACAGCGGGTGGGGAACATCCGGCCCCGCTCAAGCATTGAGTCGGCATAGCTCAACTTGACTGCCGAAGGGGAGATCATGGCTTCGACGTCCACACCGCTCACCTTGCCCGTGTTGCCGCTCGACGGCGAGGTCGTGCTGCCCGGCATGGTGGTCCCGCTGGACCTGAGCGATGCCGAGGTCCGTGCGGCGGTGGAGGCCGCTCAGGCCGCTGCCCGGACAACACCGGGCAAGCCCCGGGTACTCCTGGTGCCGCGCATCGACGGGACCTACGCGAGCACCGGTGTCCTCGGCACCGTCGAGCAGGTCGGCCGGCTGGCCGACGGCGACCCGGGCGCCCTGATCCGCGGCCGGAGCCGGGTGCGCATCGGTGCCGGGACCACCGGTCCCGGCGCCGCCCACTGGGTGGAGGGCCCCAGCGTCGACGAGACCGTCCCGGAGCCGTTGCCCGGGCAGACCGCCGAACTGGTCAAGGAGTACAAGGCCCTCGCCACCGCCTGGCTGCGCAAGCGCGGCGCCTGGCAGGTCGTCGACCGGGTCCAGGCCATCGACGACGTCTCGGCGCTCGCCGACAACTCCGGCTACTCGCCGTTCCTGACCACCGACCAGAAGGTCGAGCTGCTGGAGACCGCCGACCCGGTGGCCCGGCTGAAGCTGGCCACCCAGCAACTGCGCGACCACCTCGCCGAGCAGGACGTCGCCGAGTCCATCGCCAAGGACGTCCAGGAGGGCGTCGACAAGCAGCAGCGCGAGTTCCTGCTGCGACGTCAGCTGGAAGCCGTCCGCAAGGAGTTGCGCGAGCTGGGCGGCGAGCAGGAGGGCGAGGAGTCCGACGACTACCGCACCCGCGTGGAGGCCGCCGACCTGCCCGAGAAGGTCCGCGAGGCCGCGCTCAAGGAGGTCGACAAGCTGGAGCGGTCCTCCGACCAGTCGCCCGAGGGCTCCTGGATCCGCACCTGGCTCGACACGGTCCTGGAGATGCCGTGGAACGAGCGCACCGAGGACGCGTACGACATCAGGGGCGCCAAGGCGGTCCTGGACGCCGAGCACTCCGGTCTCGAGGACGTGAAGGAGCGCATCACCGAGTACCTGGCGGTGCGCAAGCGGCGCGACGACCGGGGCCTCGGCGTGGTCGGCGGGCGGCGCGGCGGTGCCGTGCTCGCGCTCGTCGGGCCGCCCGGCGTCGGCAAGACCAGCCTCGGCGAGTCCGTCGCCCACGCCATGGGCCGCACGTTCGTGCGCGTCGCCCTCGGCGGCGTCCGCGACGAGGCCGAGATCCGCGGCCACCGGCGCACGTACGTCGGCGCCCTGCCGGGCCGGGTCGTCCGGGCCATCAAGGAGGCCGGGTCGATGAACCCGGTCGTGCTGCTCGACGAGATCGACAAGGTGGGATCGGACTTCCGGGGCGACCCGGCCGCCGCCCTGCTCGAAGTGCTCGACCCGGCGCAGAACCACACTTTCCGGGACCACTACCTGGAGGTCGAGCTGGACCTGTCGGACGTCGTCTTCCTCGCGACGGCCAACGTGCTGGAGGCGATCCCGGAGGCGCTGGCCGACCGGATGGAGATCGTCCGCCTGGACGGCTACACCGAGGACGAGAAGGTCGTCATCGCCCGTGACCACCTGCTCCCGCGTCAGCTGGAACGGGCCGGGCTCGACAAGGACGAGGTGACCATCGACGAGGGCGCGCTGCGCAAGCTCGCCGGTGAGTACACGCGTGAGGCCGGCGTGCGCACTCTGGAGCGGTCCGTCGCACGGCTGCTGCGCAAGGTCGCCGCCCAGCACGAACTGGGCGAGCGAAAGCTGCCGCTCACGGTCCGGGACGAGGACCTGCGCGACCTGATCGGCCGGCCGCACCACGTGCCCGAGTCCGCCCAGGACCCGGCCGAGCGGCGGACGTCCGTGCCGGGTGTGGCGACCGGGCTGGCGGTGACCGGGGCGGGCGGTGACGTGTTGTTCGTCGAGGCGTCGCTGGCCGACCCGGAGACGGGCGCGGCCGGGCTGACCCTGACCGGACAGCTGGGCGACGTGATGAAGGAGTCCGCCCAGATCGCGCTGAGCTTCCTGCGCTCCCGCGGCGCCGAGCTGGAGCTGCCGGTGGGCGATCTCAAGGACCGGGGCGTGCACATCCACTTCCCGGCGGGCGCGGTCCCCAAGGACGGCCCGAGCGCGGGCATCACGATGACCACGGCCCTCGCGTCCCTGCTGTCCGGCCGGCTGGTCCGCACGGACGTGGCGATGACCGGCGAGGTCTCGCTGACCGGGCGGGTCCTGCCGATCGGCGGTGTGAAGCAGAAGCTGCTCGCCGCGCACCGGGCCGGTGTCACCACCGTGATCATCCCCAAGCGCAACGAGCCCGACCTTGACGAGGTCCCGGCGGAGGTGCTGGACAAGCTCGACGTCCACGCCGTCACCGACGTCCGCCAGGTTCTGGAGCTGGCGCTCGCGCCCGCCACCGCGGGTGCCGCGCCGGAGGTTCCGGCCGCGGCGATGGCGGCACCTCCCAGGCTTTAGGGCAAGGCCGTGAAGTTAGTGGGTCTGGTGTGGCTGTAGATGGGGTCTGATCTGGAAGGACGCCGGACGCGAGAAGCGGAGCCCCGGTAGAACTGGCTGGTCCGCCAAGACAAGCCGTTCACAGCACCGGAGGCTCCGCTGTCGGGTCAGTGTGTCATCAGCCGCGAGATCGCGGTAGCCGAAGGTCTCTTCGCCCCCGGGCATCTGGGTGAGCTGACGCAGATCGTGCCGTTCGAGTTGGTCGATGCGGTGCTGGCCGAGTGCGGGGCGGTGCAGCGGCGGCTGCGGAAGCTGCCGGCCCGGGTGGTGGTCTACCTGCTGCTGGCCGCCGCCCTGTTCGAGGAGTGCGGTTACCAGGCGGTGTGGGCCCGGCTGACCGCCGCCCTGGGCTCGCTGCCGCTCCCGAGGGTTACGGGCACTGCCCTGTGGCACGCGCGATGCCGCCTCGGGGTCCGTCCGCTTCGGGCCCTGTTCGACCTGCTGCGCGGCCCGGCGAGCGCGGTCCGCACCGCCGGGGCCCGCTGGGCGGGCATGCTGGTGGTCGCCGTCGACGGCACCTACCTGGACGTCGCCGACGCCCCGGACGTGCGGGCCGGGCTGGGCAAGGGGTCCAACCAGTACACCGCCGCCTCCGGGTACCCGCAGGTCCTGCTCGTCGCACTGGTGGCGTGCGGCACCCGCGCGGTCGTCGACGCAGTCTTCGGCCCCCGCAAACCCGGCGAGCCGGTTCTCGGACGGCGCCTGCTGCGCTCGGTGCACCCGGGCATGATCGTGCTGCTGGATCGGGGATTTGCCACCAACGCCTTCCTCCAGGCCGTGGCGGGTACCGGTGCCGGATTCCTGGCCCGGCTCTCCGCCGTGCGCAAGCCGCCCGTCCTGCGCCGGTTCGACGACGGCTCCTTCCTGTCCCGGATCGGCTCGGTGGAGGTCCGCATCGTCGAGTGCGAGATCACCATCGCCACCACCGCCGGGCGGCACACCGGCGTCTACCGCCTGGCGACCACCCTGCTCGATCACCGCCAATACCCGGCGTTCGAGCTGGTCAGGCTGTATCACGAGAGGTGGGAAGTGGAGTCCGCCTACTTCGCGATCAAGAAGTCCATGCTCGGCCGCCGTGTGCTGCGGGCCCGCACTCTGCCGGGCATCGCGCAGGAGATATACGCACTCCTGACCGTCTACCAGGTGATCAGGATCGCCATCGCCGACGCCACCGGCACCGTCCCCGGCACCGACCCGGACCGGGCCGGCTTCAGCATCGCCCTGCAGACCGCCCGCGACCAGGTCATCCGGGCCGCGGGCGTGATCGCCGACACCACCATCGACCTCGTGGGCACGATCGGCCGGGCAGTCCTGGACAATCTCATGCCCGCCCGCCGACTGCGCGTCAGCCCCCGCGCCGTGAAGCGGCCACTGTCCCGCTACGCCTACAAGAGCCTGCGCGTCGACCGGCGCACCTACAAGGCCACCATCAGCATCGACATCCTGTTGACAGGCCCGATCAGCCCATAACTTCACGGCCTTGGCCTAAAGGGGCCGTTGCTCCACCGTGAACAACTGCTCCTCCACGTGGTCCAGGGCCAGGCGCAGGGCGCCGGTTGCCACTGCCGCGTCTCCCAGGGCGGAGAGGGTCACCTCCGGGGGGCGCAGGCAGTAACGGGCGAGTTCCTCGCGAAGGGGAGCCAGGACACCGTCCAGGCCTGCCGCCCAGCCGCCGATGACGACCAGCTCCGGGTCCAAGGCCAGGACGAGGGCCGCCACGTCGTGGACCAAGCGCTGATTGAAGCGGTCCACGGCCGCCCGGGCCCGCTGGTCGCCCTCGCGGGCCTGTGCGAAGACCTCGGCCACGGCCTGCTCGTCGAGCGGGTGGAGAGGCTCGTCCGTGGTGGACAGAAGCGTCTCGGGCGTCACCCCCCGGCCCAGCAGATGCAGCGCGCCGATCTCGCCGGCCGCTCCGCCGTGGCCCCGGTGCAGCCGGCCCCCGATCAGTGCCCCGGCGCCCGGGCTGAGCCCCGCCAGCACGAACACCACGTCGTCCGACTCGGTGGCCGCGCCCTTCCAGTGCTCGGCGACGGCCGCCGCGTTGGCGTCGTTCTCGACCAGCACCGGGCACTTGAACGACCGGCCAAGACGCTCGCCCAGCCGCAGCCCCGTCCACCCCGGCAGCGCCGTGCCCAGCCGCACCGTGCCGTCGGCCTCGACGATCCCCGGCGTCGCCACGCCCACGGCCCGCAGCGAGCCGCGTGCGACCCCGGCCCGCCGCAG
>NZ_JBEXSH010000142.1:0-13869 GCF_040613555.1 Streptomyces sp. NPDC006265 | reverse complement strand
GGGTCAGTCCTTGGCGGTGCGGACCACATCGTCCACCGGGCCGGCCGGTGCCGGGATCGTGGCCGCCGCCGTGCCGTCGTCGTCGGTGTTGATGCGTTCGATGACCGCCAGCCGCTCCGGGGTGTCCTCCGGCCGGATGTAGCCGACGAGGATGTACAGGACCAGCGACACCGCCAGCGGGATCGACACCTGGTACTGGAGCGGCACGCCGCCCTCGACGTTCCAGTCGACCGGGTAGTTCACCAGCCAGAACGCGAGCAGGCCCATCGACCAGCTGACCAGGGCCGCGGTGGGGCCGGACCGGCGGAACGCGCGCAGCAGGCCCAGCATCATCGGAATCGCCATCGGGCCCATCAGTCCGGCCACCCACTTGATGACCACCGTGATGATGTCCTGGAAGGCGGGCGAGTTGACCTGGGTCGCCGCCGCCATGGACAGGCCGAGGAAGACGACCGTGGCGACACGGGCGACCCGCAGGCCCTGGCTCTGGTTCCAGGCCCGGGCCCTTGCCCAGATGACCGGCGCGCAGTCCCGGGTGAACACCGCCGCGATGGCGTTGGCGTCGGAGGAGCACATGGCCATGGTGTGCGAGAAGAAGCCGACGATGACGAGCCCCAGCAGGCCGTGCGGCAGGAGCTGTTCGGTCATCAGGGCGTAGGAGTCCGAGCCGTCCGGCTTCTGCGACTCGATCAGCAGCGGCGACATCCACATGGGGAAGAACAGGACCAGGGGCCAGACCAGCCAGAGGATCGCCGAGAGGCGGGCGGAGCGCTCGGCCTCCTTGGCGTTCGGCGTGGCCATGTAGCGCTGGGCCTGGTTGAGCATGCCGCCGTTGTACTCGAAGAGCTTGATGAAGAGGAAGGCGAGCAGGAACACCGTGCCGTACGGTCCGACGAGCGGCTTCTCGTGGCCCTGGAGCTCGGGCGAGTCCCAGACGCCGAAGAAGCCGCCGTGGTCGTCGAGGCGTACGAACACCGCCACGAACATCGCGACGCCGGCCAGCAACTGGATGATGAACTGGCCGAGTTCGGTCAGCGCGTCCGCCCAGAGGCCGCCGATCGTGCAGTAGATCGCCGTGATGCCGCCGGTGATGAGGATGCCCTGGTTGAGGGAGATCCCCGTGAAGACGGACAGCAGGGTGGCGATGGCGGCCCACTTCGCGCCCACGTCCACGATCTTCAGCAGCATCCCGGACCAGGCCAGCGCCTGCTGCGTCTTCAGGTCGTAGCGGTTCTTCAGGTACTCCAGCGGGGAGGCCACGTGGAGCCGGGAGCGCAGCCGGTTGATGCGCGGCGCGAACAGCTTCGATCCGATGGCGATGCCGAGGGCGATGGGGAAGGACCAGGTGACGAAGGACGTGACTCCGTAGGTGTAGGCGATGCCCGCGTACCCGGTGAACATCACCGCGCTATAGCCCGACATGTGGTGCGAGATGCCGGAGAGCCACCAGGGCATCTTGCCGCCGGCGGTGAAGAAGTCGCTGACGTTGTCGACGCGTTTGTGCGACCAGACGCCGATCGCGACCATCACGGCGAAGTAACCGATGAGCACGGCCCAGTCGAGACCGTTCATGTGCGCCCTCCCAGGGATCAGCCCGGCGCTCATCGTGGGCGCTGCCGCGTGGACACGACAAGTAACCGTAGGGTCAAGGGGAGGCAAAATCGTTCGGCGTGATGGCCTTGGTTCATCTACATGAACTGATCACATCAGCTCATCGCATCAGCTCCCCCGCGTTGACCAGCAACGATTGCCCGGTGATGGCTCGCGCCCGGTCCGATGCCAGGAACACCGCCGCATCGGCCACGTCCGCGTCCGTGGCCAGCTCGGGCAGCGCCACCCGCCCGGTCAGCCGCTCCAGGACGGTCGCCTCGTCCACGTCCTCCGTCTGTGCCGTGAACCGGACGTACGCCTGCACCGGCGGTCCCCACATCCAGCCGGGGAGCACGGTGTTGACCCGGATCCGGTACGGCCCGAGCTCCCGCGCGAGCGAGTACATCGCACTCGTCAGCGCCCCCTTCGACGCCGCGTACGCCGCCTGCCGCACCTGCGAGGGGGCCGCGACCGCCGACTGCGTCCCGACGAACACGACGGACCCGCCGCCCTCCTTGAGCGACGGCAGACAGGCCCGGGTCATCCGCAGCGTGCCCAGCAGGTTCACGTCGAGGACGGACCGCCAGGACTCGAAGTCGGCGTCCTCGAGGCCGCCGAAGTAGCCGTCGAGCGCGGCCACATGGACGACGGCGTCGATCCCGCCGAACCGCTCCCGCGCCACCGCCGCCAGCGCCTCGCACTGCGCCTCGTCACAGATGTCCGTGGCGCGGTACGCGGTGGACGCCCCGCCGGGGTCGAGCTCGGCGGCCGTCTTCGCCAGGCTCGCCTCCGTGCGGGCGCCGAGCACGGCACGCCCGCCGTCCCGCACGACGGCCGTCGCGACCTGCCGCCCGAGCCCGGCCCCGACCCCTGACACGACGACCGTCTTTCCCGCGAGCAGTGACATGGCAGGACCTCCCCGGACCGGACCCTGGCGTTCTATCTGACGGAGCGTCAGAGTATGAACCGGCCTCCGACGAAGGGGAAGGGCATGAGCGAGGACACCCGCAGCGAGCTGTACGCCGAACTGGCCGCCGTCGGCCCCTACGGCACCCACCCGGGGCACGCCCTCATCACCATGGTCGAGCCGCATCCCGGCCACGAGTACGCCTACAACCGCTGGTACGAGGACGACCACTACTACGCCGGTGCGATGGCCATGCCCTGGATGCAGGCGGGCCGACGCTGGGTGGCGACCCGCGACCTCCAGCTGCTCCGCTATCCCGAGAAGTCGGCGATCGCCCAGCCCGTCACCGCCGGCTGCTACCTCTCCACGTACTGGATCACCGCCGGCCGCTACGACGACCACATGCGCTGGACGGTCGCCGTCAACAAGCGCCTCAACCGGGACGCCCGCGTCTACCACGACCGCACGCACGTCCTCACGGCGTTCCAGAACCACGAGGCGACGGTGTACCGAGACGGAGCGGCCGGCCCCCGGGACGTCCACGCCCTCGACCACCCCTACGCGGGCCTGGTCCTCCAGGTCGTCGAGGCGGACACCCCCGAGCAGCGCGGGCCGCTCCTTCAGTGGCTGCGCACCCGCCATCTCCCCAAACGCCTTTCGGGCTCCCCGGCCGCGCTGGTGACGGTCTTCCGCCCCACCCCCCTGCCCGGCGACCGCATGACCTACGTGAAACAGGTCGAGGGCGTCGACACCCGTCTGACGCTGCTGTGGTTCCTCCAGACGGACCCGAGGGAGTGCTGGGACCCCTGCTTCACGGGCCTCGACGCGGCGGTGACGGAGTCGGGCCTGGGCAGGGTGGAGCTGGTGGCGCCGTTCATCCCGACGGTGCCGGGCACGGACACGTACGTGGACCGGCTGCGCTGAGGCCTACGCACGGCACGGCGGCTACCCTTCGCTCTCATGAAGCGCGCCTGGACCCTGCCGATCCTGCTGGTGCTCTGCGGAGCGGCCGGCGCGGCGGGCCTGCTCCTCGCGGGGAGCACCGCCGCGGCCGTCGTCCTGCTCCTCCTCTTCCTCCTCCTCGCGGGCGCGCACTCGCCGCTGGTCTTCCCCCGGCCCGTCGGCGCGCTGGAGGCGGAGCGGCGCAGCGCGGCCGACGGCCGGCCGGTCGTCTACTGGCGGCCGGGCTGCCAGTACTGCCTGCGGCTGCGCGTCCGCCTGGGCCGGGACGCCCGCCGGGTGCACTGGGTCGACATCTGGCGGGACCCGGCCGGGGCCGCGGTGGTGCGGGCGGCCAACCAGGGGAACGAGACCGTGCCGACCGTCGTCGTCGCGGGCCGGGCGCACACCAACCCCGACCCGGCATGGGTGCGCGAGCAACTCACCGGGTGAAGCTCACAGGGTGAAGAGTGCCGCCGCGTTGTCGTGGCACACGGCCCGGAGCCACTCCTCGCCCAGACCCAGACGCTCCAGAGCCTGGAGCTGGTGCAGGTAGGGGTAGGGGATGTTGGGGAAGTCGGAGCCGAACAGGATGCGGTCGCCGAGCGCGGCGAACCGGGGCAGGGCCTCGCGCGGGTACGGCATGAAGTCCTCGGTGAAGTCCGTGAACGCCATCGTCGTGTCCAGCCGCACCTCGTCGTACCGCTCGGCGAGGTCGAGGAACTCCTCGTACTCGGGCATGCCCATGTGCGCCACGATCAGCCGCAGCCTCGGGTGCCGCGCCAGCACACGCGCGACGGGCTCGGGGCCGGTGTACTTGCCGGGCGCGGGCCCGGAGCCGCAGTGCATCACCACGGGTATCCCGGCCTCGGCCAGCACGCCCCACGCCGGGTCGAGACACGCGTCGGCCGGATCGTACGCGCCCACCTGCACATGTGCCTTGAACACGCGCGCCCCCGCCTCCACGGCCTCACGGACGTACGTCTCCACCTCCGGCTCGGGGTAGAGGGTGGCGGTGTGCAGGCAGTCGGGGGTGCGGCGGGCGAAGTCGGCGGCCCAGCCGTTCAGCCACCCGGCCATGCCGGGCTTGTGCGGGTAGAGCATCGAGGTGAAGGCCCGCACACCGAACTCCCGCAGCAGTGCCGCCCGCTCTTCCTCGGCCTTCCGGTACGTGATCGGCCACTCCAGCCCGCCGACCAGCGGCCCGTTGGTGTCGAAGTAGTCCCACACCTTGTCCAGCACACGCTCCGGCATGAAGTGGGTGTGGACGTCGATCAGCCCGGGAAGCCCGAGCCGGCCCCAGAACCGGCGGACCTCACCGGCCTCCTCGGACGCCCTGCGCTGCTCAGTCATGCCGATCTCCGTCACGGGGTGCGGTCCTGCTCCCCGAAGTCGCGGAGCAGGGCGGTGGAGTCACCGTAGTAGGAGGGCACCTCCACCGTGTGATCGGCCGCGGAGTCCTCCGTCACACCCAGGTCCCGGCGCATCGCCTCACGCATGGCGGCGATCAGCGGCCAGACGCCGTGCTGCGCCTCGGCGGCCGCCAGCAGGGTCTCGCCGGCCCGCGGGTTGTCCTGCTCCAGGCGCTTGACCTGGCCGTAGACGCGGTTCAGGGCGCCGTTGACCTCCCGGGCCGGGGCGACCACCCCGTCCGGCGCGATCATCAGCGCCTCGGACCAGCGGTCACGGTAGGTGTCCTTCGCGGATTCGAGCGTCTGGATGTCCTCGTCGCCGGGGGCGCGGTCGCGCAGGACGTACAGATGCCTGCTGAGCGCCGTGCAGAACTGTCGCGCGTCACGGTGCAGCTCCGTATAGCAGCTCCGCCGCAACTCCCGGCCCTCGCGCGCCTCCTGGAGGTCCCGCGCCATCTCCAGTTCACGCCGCTTGGCCTTCTCGGCGCCGCGCTGGGTGAGCAGCGCACCCCCGAGCGTCCCCGCCACACCGGCCACGGCAATCAAGACCGCCCCTAAGTCCATGGGATCACCCTAGACCGTGCGACCCGGGCAAGTTCCTCTGGTCCGGGGCCAGTTCCGCCCACACCGTCTTGCCGTGGGCCGGCGCCTCCACGACCCCCCAGCGGTGCGCGTACGCCGCGACGATCAGCAGCCCGCGCCCGCCGTCCGCGTCCTGCGCGACCGGCCCCGGGAGCCGTGGGATCCGGTCCCCCCGGGCGTCGGTGACCTCGATACGGAGCGTGCGGTCGGCGTACAGCCTCAGCGTGAGCCGGAAGTCCCTGCCCGGGACGCACCCGTGCAGCACCGCGTTCGACGCCAGCTCGGCCACCACCTGCCGGGCGGCCTCGTACGCCTCGCCCCACTCGTCGAGTTGGCGTTCGACGAGCAGGCGGGCCAGTCGAGCACCTCTTCGAGTGGTGGAGAGCTGGATCGCGAAGTGGCGTACGGGGGTGCTGATCCCGGCGAGGAATTTCTGACTCATGTCACCCAGCGTGGCCGCCCCTCCCTACTCTGAACAGCGACGACCCCGGTACGGAGCGTGACTGTCCGGACGCGTGACGGGGTCGTACGGCTCGTACGTCAGGAGGGGAAGGCGTGGAGGACGAGGAAGCGGCGGCCGTGCTCAGGACGGTCGGACGGCAGATCAAGATGTGGCGTGAGGCCGCGGGGTTGAGGCAGGCGGAGTTGGGGTCGGCCATCGGGTACGGGGAGGAGATGGTGTCGTCCGTGGAGCGGGCGCGCCGCGTTCCCAAGCCGGACTTCCTGGACAAGTCCGATGAGGTCCTGAATGCCGGGGGGAAGCTCTCCGCGATGAAGGAGGATGTGGAGAAGGCTCGGTATCCGAAGAAGGTGCGGGACCTGGCCAAGCTGGAGGATGACGCCGTCGAGCTCGGCGCCTACGACAACCACCAGATCAACGGGCTGCTCCAGACCCCGGAGTACGCACAGGCGTTGTACGCCATGCGGCGGCCGGCCTTCACAGAGGACGAGATCGAGCGGCACGTGGCCGCGCGCATGGCACGCAAGGCCGTGTTCGATCGCGTGCCGCGAGCACTCATCACGTTTGTCCAGGAAGAGTCGACGCTGCGGCGGCCGATCGGGGGCAGAATGGTGCTCCGCCAGCAGCTTTGAACACCTGCTGGAGGTGGGGAAGTTGCGGCACGTGTCGATCCAGGTCATGCCGACGGACCGGGAGGACCACGCGGGTATGGCAGGTCCGTTCGGGGTGCTGAAGCTTCAGGAGGGCAAGGCGCTTGGACACTTCGAGGCCCACCTGCACAATCGCGTGATCAGCAACCCTCGGGACGTCCAGATCCTGGACATGCGCTATGGAATGATCCGGGCGCAGGCCCTCTCGCCTCGAGAGTCCCTGGCCTTCATTGAGAAAGTTCTGGGAGAAGAGACGTGACCACTGAACTCGGCTGGTTCAAGAGCAGCTACAGCAGCAATGACGGTCCTGCTTGCGTCGAGGTCGCCATATCCGCCGCCCCTCACTCCACCACGATTCACATCCGCGACTCCAAGAACACGGCCGGCTCCCGCCTGGCATTCACCGACGCCGCCTGGTCCGAGTTCCTGCCGTTCGCGGAGGGACGTTGATCTCCGCCACCCACAGCTCTCCTACATGACCACCACTCCGCTGACATGGTTCAAGAGCAGCTACAGCGGCAACGACGATGCCGATTGCGTCGAAGCCGCCATATTCCAGCTCCCCCGCCCCACGATCCACATCCGCGACTCCAAGAACATGGCCGGCTCCCGCCTGGCATTCACCGGCGGCGCCTGGTCCGAGTTCCTGGGGTTCGCGGCGGGGCACTAACCGACCCGCTGCATCGCCTTCCGGTGCCGCTCCGCCATCGCCGCCCCGGACTCGCGGCGGGCCATCCTGCGCAGCACGGACGGTGCGAGGAGCAGCCCGGCGACCGACCAGGCGCCCAGTGCGGCAGCCGTCTCCAGGTGCCGCCAGGACGTGCCGATCTCGGCGGCGACCGCGTCGGCCGGCAGCAGCGCGGAGCGGAGACCGAGACCGACCCAGTAGACGGGGAAGATCTGCCCGACGGTCCGCAGCCACTCGGGCAGTTCCGACAGCGGGAAGTAGATCCCGGAGATCACGACGAGTCCCATCACCGGGAGCATCAGCAGCCCGACGGTGCGGGGGCTGCTGACGAGTGAGCCGATGACGGCGCCGATCGGCAGGGTGGCCAGGAGACCCAGCGGGATCACCCACACCAGCGTCAGCAGCGCTCCGCCGCCCTGCCGGGCGACCCCGTCCACCAGGAACATACCGACGGCGAAGGGGAGCGCCATGGAGGCCAGGGCCGTACCCGACACCATGATGATCTTGCCGACCAGGTGACCGACCATGCCGTGGGGGACGGCTTTGGCCCGCAGCAGCGTGCCGTCCTCCCGCTCGGTCGCGAGCAGTTGCGCCGTGGTCATCATCCCGGTGAACGCGAGCGTCATGCCGAGCATGCTCGGCAGCATGAACGCGCCGGTCGAGATGCCCGCGCCTTTCAGCGGGTCGTCCTTGAGCAGGAACAGCGGCACCATGAGCAGGACGGTCCAGAGCACGTACCCGAACACGTCCTGGCCGGTCGTGAACGTCTGCCGAAGTTCCGTCCAGCCGCGCCGGGTTCCGGCTGCCGCCGCGTACCACACCGGGCTCATCACGATCCGTCCCCCGCCTCGAGCTCTCGCACCATCGTCAGGTAGGTGTCCTCCAGGCTGGCCCGGCGCACCTCCAGCCCTCCGATCGCGTCTCCGTGCTCCTCGAACAGCCGGCGGACGAAGCGGGTGGGCTCGGCCGTCGCCTCCTCGAAGGGCCGCCCGTCGAGTGTCCAGCGCACGGTGGCTTCCGCCGACGCCTGCCGGGACAATTCCTCGGCCGAGCCGTCGGCCACGATCCGGCCACCGGCCAGGATGAGGATCCGGTCGGCGAGCTTCTCCGCCTCGGCGAGGTCGTGCGTGGTCATCAGAACTGTCGTGTTCTCGTCCGCGAGTCCGCGTACCAGACCGTGGAACTCGTTCCTGGCCTCCGGGTCCAGACCGGCCGTCGGCTCGTCCAAGAACAGCAGCTCGGGCCGGCCGACGATGCCGATGGCCACGTCGAGACGTCTGCGCTGCCCGCCGGACAGCGTTCCGGCCCGCTTGTCGGCCTGCCCGGTCAGCCCCACCGCGGCGAGGAGTTCGTCGACGTCCCAGGGGCGCCGTATGAGGTCGGTGGAGTACGGCGCGTAGTACGAGCCGAGGTGGGCCAGCAGTTCCCGCACCCGCCACTTGCCGTGGTCCCGCCAGGACTGCAAGACGATGCCCAGCCGCGCACGCCAGCGTTCGTCCCCGCGAGCGGGATCGGTGCCGAGGACGGTCACGTCACCGTCCGAGCGCATCCGGAAGCCTTCCAGGACCTCGATCGTGGTCGTCTTGCCGGCGCCGTTCGGTCCGAGCAGCACGACGACTTCGCCTCGCCGGGCCGTGAAGCCGACGCCGTTCAGTACGTCCGTGATGCGGTAGCGCATCCGCAGATCGCGTACATCGATGACGGTGTCGCCGCCCGGTGCCGGGCCGGTCCCCGCCTCGGATAAGACGTGAGTGGTTGTCAACGGTGTTCCCCCGTCTGGCGCCAGCGTGAGCCGCTTCTATGACGAACACATTACCGAAGGGCTCAGGGCTCCGGTGGCTCCAGACATGCCAGGAGCCGCCCCATCGATGGAGGCGGCTCCGAGAGCAGGGTCGTCGTCCGCAGGGCGCTCAAGTGCCACAGGTGTGGACGTCGACCGGTCAGGCGTGACGGTGCGAGCGCCGGTTGCCGGTGACGACGCGGTAGAGGGCGAGCAGGATGAGGGAACCGACGATCGCGGCGACCCATGTGGAGATCTCGAAGAACCCGTCGATGGAGTCCACACCGAAGATGACCTTGCCGAGCCAGCCGCCGAGCAGACCACCGGCGACACCGATGAGCATGGTGATGATGATGCCCCCCGGGTCCTTGCCCGGCATCAGGGCCTTGGCAATCGCACCCGCGAGCAGCCCGATGATGATCCAAGCAATGATGCCCAAAATGCCTCTCCGCTTCGCCGTATAAGGATTTTGTTAGTTCATCGAGTGCACCGAAACTCCTCAACCAAACGCCCTCTTCGCGGTCGTCACTGTCGCTCGATGGTCACCGGGTACACCGGAGGGCCACACGTGGAGAGAATGATCGGCATGGCCACCACTTCAACTTCACGCGGCACGCTGTCGCTCGCCGCCACCCTGCTCACCGCGACCATCGCCCTCTACATGGCGCTCGTCGCCTTCGGGAACATCACCGACTTCGGGACCAACCAGCAGTTCGTCCGGCATGTGCTGGCCATGGACACCACGTTCAAGGACGAGGACCTGATGTGGCGGGCCGTCACGAGCCAGGGGCTCCAGGACGCCGCCTACGTCGGGATCATCGTCTGGGAGACGATCGCCGCGCTGGTCCTCATATACGGGAGCTGGCTGTGGGCCGGACGCGATGACCTGCGCGCCCGGCGGATGTCCACGTACGGGCTGCTGATGGTGATGCTGCTGTTCGGGGCCGGGTTCATCGCGATCGGCGGTGAGTGGTTCTCGATGTGGCAGTCGAAGAGCTGGAACGGGCTGGACGCCGCGACCCGGATCTTCCTGTTCAGCGGGGTCGTGCTGCTCGTCAACCAGCTGTCGTCCCCCCGGTCGGAGACCTCCGCTACTTGACCACGGTGACGGTCGTGCCGACCGTGCCGAACGCCCAGAGTGCCGTGCCGTCCGCCTTCTTCATCCGGACCCCGCCGGTTTTCCCGCCGGAGGCGGCGGGCGGCGGGGAGGCCCCGTCGACCGCGTTGGAGAAGGCGACGGAGACGCCGTCCCGTGCGGCGAAGTACATGATGTGCTCGATCTGGACCCCGTCGGAGCCGGTCGTGGCCTCGTTGCGGGACGAGATCGTGTAGCTGCCCGGGTCGGGGCTGACCGTGCCCGGCCAGACCGTGAACGTCCGGCGGGTCGCCTCGCTCGCATCCACCAGCCAGACCCGCTTCTCACCGAGGGAGTAGACGACCCGCCGGCCGGTGCCGGAGCCGTCGGGCACCCTCGCCGGGGCCGACGCCGTGGGGGTGGGCTGCACCGAGGCCGTGCTGCTCGGCTTGGCCGAGGTGGCGGTGGGATGCGAGCCCCGGTCCGCCTGCACACCCAGGACCGTCACCGCGGCTATCGCTCCCACGGTCAGCCCGGTCACCCAGGCCCACGAAGGAAGTCGGGCAGGCACCGGCACGCATCTCCTCAGTCACGGGACCCCACACCGAAAGGGGGTTCCGATCATCGTACTGCGCACCCGCTGACCCGATGCCCCACTGCCCCTGCGCCCCTGCTCCCCTCCGCTCCCTCAGGGACCGTCGGCGGTCTTGCGGACCGGGACCGGGCCCGTGCCGGCGCCGCGGGCGGCGTGGCGCGGCGTGCGGACCGGGGCCGGGTAGGAGAGGTGCACCAGCCGCGTCTGCTCCTGGCGCATGTGCATGAGCGACTCCAGGATGTAGCCCACGAGCAGCACGAGCGCCGCGATGGTCATGATCGCGGCGGCGAGGATCGCCGTGGGGACCCGGGGGACGGTGCCCGTCTCGAGGAAGTCGGCGATGACGGGGATGCCCAGGATGATCGAGACGAGGGCCAGGACTCCGGCGATGACGGTGTGGACCAGCGACGGGCGCTCGCGCCGCGCCAGGTCGAGGATGACCCGCAGGATGCGCCAGCCGTCCCGGTAGGTGCGCAGCTTGCTCTCGCCGCCCGCGGCCCGGACCCGGTAGTCCGTGAGGACCTCCGCGGTGGGCAGCCGCAGGTGCAGCGCGTGGATCGTCATCTCGGTCTCGGTCTCGAACTCGCGGGCCAGCGCCGGGAAGGACTTCACGAAGCGCCGCGAGAAGACCCGGTAACCGCTGAGCATGTCGGTCACGTCGTTGCCGAACAGGGACCTGACCGCCCCGGTGAGCACCTTGTTGCCGACCGCGTGCCCGGCCCGGTAGGCCCCGTCGTCGGTCACCCGGCGGGCTCCCACGACCTGGTCGTACGGCCCCTCGAAGAGCAGGCCCACCAGGTCGCGGGCGCGGGAGGCGTCGTAGGTGTCGTCGCCGTCGATGATGAGCAGTGCGTCGGCGTCGACGTCGGCGAAGGCGCGGCGGATGACGTTGCCCTTGCCCTTGCGGGTCTCCTCCCGGACGATCGCGCCGGCCTCCCGGGCGACCTCCACGGTGCGGTCGGTGGAGGCGTTGTCGTACACGTAGACGACGGCCTCGGGTAGGGCGGCGCGCAGGTCGCGGACCACCTTGCCGACGGCCGCCTCCTCGTTGTGGCAGGGCACGACACACGCGATCGTCGGTTCCACGACCACTCCTCACTCGACCGGTTCCGCACACCGTCAGCACCTCACACATCAGCACCTCATACAGTCGGACATAGTGCGATATGAGCGCGCCTGACCGGATGGTGTGCGCCGGGTCGTTACGCTCACCGTGTGCCGGTCCTCGACTCTGTGACGCTGCGTGCGCGTGACGCCATCAGGGGCATCTGGCGCGAGGCCGCCAAGTTCGGTGCCGTCGGGGCCCTGGCCTTCGTCGTCGACAACGGCGGCTACACCCTGCTCGTCTTCGGGCTGCCCGGCGGCATGGAGGGCGGGGTGATGGGGACCGCTCCCGTGCAGGCGTCCGTCATCGCGACGACGGCGGCCGCGCTCTTCAGCTGGGTCGGCAACCGTTACTGGACCTACCGCGGCCGGCACCGCGAGAAGGTGTCCCGCGAACTGCTGCTGTTCCTCGTCGCGAACGGGGTCGGGCTCGCCATCACCGCGGGCACGGTCTACGCCTCGCGGCATCTGCTCGGGCTGGACTCGGCGCTCAGCGACAACACCGCCCGCATCCTTGGCTGGGTGCTCGCGACGCTGTTCCGCTTCTACGCCTACCGGCGCTACGTCTTCGTCGCATCCTGAGCCGCTAATATCCGGCATATGGGACAAAAGCCAACGGTAGCGCGTGCGCAGTGCTGGGTCTGGGTTCTGGCCGCCGTCGCCGCGCTCTGCTGCCTGGCCACGGTCCTCGTCTTCGCCCCCGGGTTCCTGAGCCCCGACAGTCTCGACCAGCTCCGGCAGGCCCAGGGCAAGGCCCCCCTGACCGACTGGCACCCGCCTGTGCTGAGCCTGGTGTGGCGGGCGCTCATCGCCATGACCGGGTCGATCACGTCGATGCTCGTCCTCCAGTCCGCCGTCGTCTGGGGCGCGCTGTGGGTGCTGGCCCGGTGTGTGTGGGAGCTGACCCGCAGCCGCGGCGGGTCACTCGCCGTGCTCGGCGTGGGGCTCGCGCCCTTCGTGCTGAACTTCGCCGGGGTGGTGTGGAAGGACGTGCACACGGCGTTCGCGCTGCTCGCCGCCTGCGCGGTCGCCTTCACCGGGCTGCGGCTGCGCGACCGGGACCCGCGTCCGGCCGTGCGGTGGGCGCTGCTCGGGCTGGGAGCGCTGTTCCTGGCCTACGCCATGCTGGTGCGCAAGAACGCCTTCGTCGCCGCGATCCCGGTGTTCGTCATGCTCGTCCTCGCCCTGTGGCGCGCTCCGGGACGCCGCACGTGGCTGACGTGCACGGCCGCGCTCGTCGCGGCCCTGGTGGTGCCCGCAGCCGCGATCTCCCTGTTCGCGAAGCCCCTCGAGACGAAGCAGGGCGCGCAGATCATGCTCGACGACCTCGTCCACGTACTGACGGTGGACGAACTGCGCTCCGCGGACGTGCCGCCCGGACTGCGGGACCGGCTGGTGGCCTCGGCGCGGGAGTGCGACCGGGTCGGGGCCCTCTCGGACGCCTACTGGGCCTGCTACCAGCGCCCGGCGGACGGGCTGCGCGGGGACTCCGGCGAGATCACCTCGCTGTGGGTGCGCGAGATGAGCGGGCACGTCCCGGGCTATCTCCAGTACCGGCTGCGGCTCTTCGCGACACTGCTGTTCGAGACGGACTACGTGTACAAGGCGGGCATCACCCGCAACGACCTCGGCATCGGGGTGGCGCACCCCCGGCTGGCGGACATGCTCGGCACGTACGTCGAGGGCATGGCCGCGGACCTGCGGTGGCTGTTCCGCGGCTGGTTCTGGCTCACGGTCGCGCTGGTGCTGGCCATCCGCCCCGGCCGGGGCCTGTTCGCCATGCCCGTGCGGGTGCTGGGCATCAGCTCGGCGGCCTACATCCTCGGCTATCTGCCGATCATGCCCGCGACGGACTTCCGCTACGTGTACTGGCCCGCGCTCGCCTGCGCCCTCGGCCTGCTGCTGCTCCGGCTGGGCCGCGGCAGGACCGCACCGCCCCCCGCGGCTCCCGGCGCCACGGCCGACCGCGCCCTGCCGGCGCATCAGCCGGCGGACGCCGGAAGCCAGTAGGACGCCGGAAGCCGGTAGGGCACCGGAAGCCCGGTAGGACGCCGGAAGCCGGCAGGGCACCGGAAGCCCGGTAGGAC
>NZ_JBEXSH010000141.1:0-13884 GCF_040613555.1 Streptomyces sp. NPDC006265 | reverse complement strand
ATCAAGAGGTCGGTGGTCGCCCGCAGGATCAGGACTGCTCGGGTGCCGTGTCGATCAGCGTCACGCCCAGTTCCACGGCCCGCCGGGCACCGCGAGGGCGTTCTCCCGGTCGGGGCCGGGCCCGGTGGGCAGATGCATGGCAACCGAGCCGCCCTACGTCCAGGTCCCCGCCGGTGCGGAACGTCGATGCCATGAGCCGCCGTCTCCCCCTCTGCTCAAGCGGCCACGCCAACAGGACAGTTGGCGATATCCCCGGCCGCTGCGAAGCCCGGTCCCGCCCGGCCGCCGGAACACTCGACGAGCCGTTGTCAGCCCCTGGCGATACGCAGCGCGGAAACTGCCCTTTGCCCTATTCTGGGAGGTTCTCATGGCCTCGCGCCTCAACCCGTACCTCAGCTTCAACGGCGACGCCCGGCAGGCGATGGAGTTCTACAAGGAGGTCTTCGACGGCACGCTCGACCTCAACAGCTACGGAGACTTCGGGCAGGCCGACGCCCCCAACGCCGACAAGATCATGCACGGCATGCTGGAGACCACCAGCGGCTTCACCCTGATGGGCGCCGACAACCCGCCGGGCATGGAGTCCGAGCGGGGCAGCTCCTACTCCGTGAGCCTGAGCGGTGACGACGACGCCGAGCTGCGCGGCTACTGGGAGAAGCTGTCCGAGAGCGGCTCGGTGTCGGTGCCGCTGGAGAAGCAGATGTGGGGCGATGTGTTCGGCATGTGCACGGACGGCTTCGGCGTCCCCTGGATGGTCAACATCAGCACGGAGAGCTGAGCAGCCGAGCTCCCGACGACCCCGGACCGTACACCCGGGGGGCCGCTCGTCCGCAGCGGCCCGGATGGACCGCCAAGCGGACTCGGCGGCCTGCTGCTCCGCCTCCTTCTTGCTGCGGCCGGTGCCGGTGCCGTACGAGACGCCTCCGACGCGGGCGGCAGCAGTGAAGGTCTTCTCATGGTCGGGGCCGGTCTCCGTGACCAGGTACTCGGGAACACCGAGCCCTTCGGTCGCGGTGAGCTCCTGGAGACTGGTCTTCCAGTCCAGGCCGGCTCCGAGGTTCGAAGACTTTTCGATCAGGGGGTCGAACAGGCGGTGCACCAGCTCCGCCGCCGAGTCCAGTCCCTGGTCGAGGTAGACCGCGCCGATCACCGCTTCAAGCGTGTCGGCGAGGATGGACGCCTTGTCCCGGCCGCCCGTGCCCTCTTCACCCCGGCCGAGCCGGATGAAGGAGCCCAGGTCGAGCCCGCGGCCCACCTCGGCGAGCGCACGCGAGTTCACCACCGCGGCCCGCAGCTTGGCCAGTTGGCCTTCTGGGAGGTCGGGGTGGGTGCGGTACAGCGTGTCCGTGACCACGAGGCCGAGGACGGAGTCCCCGAGGAACTCCAGACGCTCGTTGGTCGGCAGACCGCCGTTCTCGTATGCGTACGACCGGTGGGTCAGTGCGCGTACCAGAAGGGCGGACTCGAGCTTGTAGCCGAGCCGCCCTTCCAGAAGCGTGTGGGACGAGGCCTGGTTGTCCGCCGGAGCACTCCCGCTCGCACGGGAAGACTTGTTCTTTGGCGTGGACACAATGCCTCTCACCAGCCGCTCAGACCTCGAGGACCTGGCGCTTGTTGTAGGTGCCGCAAGACGGGCACGCGATGTGCTGCTGCTTGGGCTCGTGGCAGCGCTCGCACGCAACCAGGGTGGGGACCGCAGCCTTCCACTGCGACCGGCGGTGGCGCGTGTTGCTGCGCGACATCTTCCGCTTCGGAACAGCCACGGCTACTTCTCCTGCTTCTCGTCGACGCCCGCTTCCGCTTCGGCGCCGCTCATCTCGTCCTTCTCGCCGTCCTTCATGGTGCCGGCGAGTCCCTGCAATGCCGCCCAACGGATGTCGACGGCGTCGTGGTGGTGGTCCGGGTCGTCCGCCAGCCGCACGCCGCACTCGGCGCACAGACCGGGGCAGTCTTCCCGGCACACCGGCTGCATCGGCAGTGCGAGCACCACCGCATCACGCAGCACGGGCTCGAGGTCGAACAAGCCGTCCTCGAGGAAGAGCCTGTCCTCGTCGTCCTCGGCGTCGTCGCCCGGTTCCGCGATCACGCGGCCCCGGTCGTCGGCGTCAGGGTACGAGAACATCTCCTGGAACTCCGCTTCGAGCTCTTGCTTGAGCGGCTCCAGACACCTTACGCACTCCCCCTCGGCCGCGGCACGGGCGGTGCCTGTGACGAGCACCCCTTCCATGACCGACTCCAGGCGGAGTTCGAGCTCCACCGGGGCACCTTCCGGCACTCCGATGACTCCCTTGATACCGAGGTCCTTGGGAGCGTCGACCGTACGGGTCAGGCGCTGCAGCGCACCAGGCCGCCGGCCCAGCTCGTGCGTGTCGAACACGAGGGGGTTGCGGTGGTCGAGGCGGGCGTTCAGAGCCATTCCTGCTTTCGATCTGGTGAGCTCGAGGGACGCTGCCCTTCGGTGTTCCCGGGCAGCGGTGATCGCGGACGTACGCGCGACCGAAGAGCCAGGATACTGGACCTTTCGCTGTCGGCCCAATCCGGGGCTCAGCCCTGGCCGCGACCCTGCTCGTAGGCCCGCAGCTGCTCGGCGCTGATCATGCCGGTGTCGAAGAGGCTGGTCTCGTCGAGGGCGTACCCCTGCTGGGCGTGGTGGCCCTGCTGAGTCTGCTGCTGGGCCTGTTGCTGCGCCTGCTGCTGGGCCTGGTTCGGGTCGTAGGCGGCCTGCTGGGGGTCGTAGCCCTGGTAGGCGTAGGGATCGACGTGCTGGTAGCCGTAGGGGTCCTGCTGGGCCGCGTAGGCCTGCTGCGGGTAGCCGCCGTACGGGTCCGGCTGCTGGACCGGGTCGCCTCCCGCCGGGGCGTAACCGGCGGCCGGGGCGTACGCCGGCTGTGCGTAGTCCTGCTGGTGGGCGGGCTGCCCGGCCGGGGGCTTCTGCTCGGCGAGGGCGGCCAGGTCGGCGAGGTAGTCGGCGTCGCTGGAGTGCTGGACGGTGCTCGCGTCGTCGGCGAGGGCGCCGAGGTCGTCGCTGGCGATCCGGCCGTGCAGCTTCTGCCGGCCGCGGCCGACGGCCTCCAGCGTCTTGGCGAGGACCGCCTCGAAGGCGCCGAGCTTGACGTCGACGTACTCGTCGGCGCTGCGGCGCTGGGTCTCCGGGTCGTGACTGCGCTCGGGGGCGTCCTCGTCCTCGTAGCCCTGCTCGTCGACGCCGGGGCCGGTGCCCAGGAGCTTCTCGCGGCCGCGGCCGACGGAGCCCAGGGTCTTGGTGAGGACAACCTCGAAGTTGGCGAGCTTGGAGTCGACGTACTCGTCCGCCTCGGCGCGGATCTCCTCGGCCTCCTGGCGGGCCTCGGCGAGGATCCGGTCGGCCTCGGCCTGGGAGCGGCGGGCGACCTCGGTGCCGGAGATCAGCGAGCCGCGCTCGGCGTGCGCGCTCTCGATGATCTGCTGAGCCTCGTGGCGGGCCTGCTCGACCATCTGCTCGCGGTCGCCGATCAGCTCCTGGGCCTGGGCGAGGGAGTCGGGCAGCGCCGCGCGCACCTCCTCCAGCAGCGCGAGCAGGTCGGCGCGGTTGACCACGCACGAGGCCGACATGGGCATGGACCTGGCGCCGGAGACCGCGGAGACGATCTCGTCGAGCTTCTTCTGCACGTCCACCGTGTGCTCGCCACTCTCTACAGATGCGTTGGAGACGGACGGGACGACTGTACGGCCATGGGGTCCGGGCGGAACACCGGGTGACGGGCAGTCAGGCCCCTGAGGGACGCCCGGGGCGGGTTCAGCCCTTCCTCAGGCGCTCGGTGAGCTCGTCCAGGACCTCGGCCGGGACCAGGTGGGAGACGTCACCGCCCCAGGTGGCGACCTCCTTGACCAGGGAGGACGACAGGAAGCTGTAGGTGGGGTTGGTGGGGATGAAGAGGGTCTCCACGCCCGAGAGGCCATTGTTCATCTGGGCCATCTGCAGCTCGTAGTCGAAGTCGCTGACCGCGCGCAGGCCCTTGACGATGGCGGGGATGTCACGCTGCTTGCAGAAGTCGACGAGCAGGCCGTGGAAGGCCTCCACGCGGACGTTGCCGTACTCGGCGGTGACCCGGCGGATCAGTTCGATCCGCTCCTCGATCTCGAACAGGCCCTTCTTGGCCTGGTTGATCATCACCGCGACGTAGACCTCGTCGTACAGCCTGGAGGCGCGGGAGATGATGTCGAGGTGTCCGTTGGTGATCGGGTCGAACGACCCGGGACAGACGGCGCGGCGCACTTGTGATCCCTCGCTCTCCGGTCCGGTCATCGTGCGTCTTCGCACGTAGAGGCGGCGCGACCGTACCAAAACGTTCCCTCGCCGTAGCGACGGGCCCTCAGGGGTTCGAAACCCTCGGGCCACCGGAATTCACCGCCTCTGGTGCTGCGCTCCACGGTGACGAGGGCTTCCCCGGCGAGCCAGCCCTCTGTGCGGAGTGTGAGGAGGATCTCCCGAAGATCGTCGTCCGTGACGGCGTACGGGGGGTCGAGGAAGACGAGGTCGTAGGGGTCGCCCGGGGGTGCCGTACGGATGATCTGTTCCGCTTTGCCCGATCTGACGTCGGCGCCGGGGAGGCCGAGGTTCTTCACGTTCTCGCGGACCGTGCGGACGGCTTTGGCGTCGGCTTCGACGAGGAGGGTGTGGCCGGCACCCCGGGAGAGCGCCTCCAGGCCCACGGCTCCTGATCCCGCGTAGAGGTCGAGGACGCGCTCGCCGTCCAGGGGGCCGCCGAGGAGGGATTGCCAGGTGGAGAAGAGGCCTTCGCGTGCGCGGTCGGAGGTGGGGCGGGTGCCGGTACCGGGGGGTACGGCGAGTCGACGTCCGCCGGCTCTGCCGGCGATCACGCGGGTCATCTCGGGTCCTTGGTCGTGGGTCGCATCAAGGTTCAGTGTGGCTGGTCGCGCCCTCGCGGCGGTAGCCGCATATGGATTACGCCCCGTGCCCCTGGGTGGGCATCACTCACCCCTTTTCCAAGTACTGCTCCCTCTCCTCGTCCAGAAGGGCGTCCAGAGCCGTCCGTAGTGCCGGGAGACGGGTCAGCTCCGGGTCTTGGGCCACGACCGCCGTCGCCTCCTCTCTGGCCTCCGCGATGATCTCCTCGTCCTCGATGACGGCGAGGACCTTCAGGGAGGTCCTGGCTCCCGACTGTGCCTGGCCGAGGACGTCGCCTTCTCGGCGTTGTTCCAGGTCGATGCGGGAGAGTTCGAAGCCGTCGAGGGTGGAGGCGACCGCGCCCAGGCGCTGGCGGGCCGGGCTCGCCTCGGGCATCTCGGTGACCAGGAGGCAGAGGCCGGGGGCCGAGCCACGGCCGACGCGGCCGCGCAGCTGGTGGAGCTGGGAGACGCCGAAGCGGTCGGCATCCATGATCACCATGGCGGTGGCGTTGGGGACGTTGACGCCGACCTCGATGACCGTGGTGGCGACCAGGACATGGCTCTCGCCGGCGGCGAAGCGGCGCATGACGGCGTCCTTGTCGTCGGGGTGCATCCTGCCGTGGAGCACCTCGACCCGGAGGCCCTGCAGGGGGCCCTGGGACAGCTGGCCGGCCACGTCGAGGACGGCGAGGGGAGGGCGCTTCTCCGCCTCGTCCTCCGGGGACTTCTTCTTGGCGGACTTCTTGGGGTCGTCCTCCTCGTCGCCGATGCGGGGGCAGACCACATAGGCCTGGTGGCCGTTCTCCACCTCCTCGCGGACTCTTTCCCACGCACGGGACAGGAAGTGGGGCTTGTCGGCGGCCGGCACCACATGGCTGGCGATCGGCGAACGCCCGGCCGGCAACTGGTCGAGGACGGAGGTCTCCAGGTCGCCGAAGACGGTCATGGCGACCGTACGCGGGATGGGTGTGGCCGTCATGACCAGCAGATGCGGGGGCTGTTTGCCCTTGCCGCGCAGGGCGTCGCGCTGCTCGACGCCGAAGCGGTGCTGTTCGTCGACCACGACCAGGCCCAGGTCGTGGAACTGCACCTTGTCCTCGATCAGCGCGTGCGTGCCGATGACGATGCCGGCCTCGCCGGTGGTGAGGTCGAGCAGGGCGTGCCGCCGGGCGGCCGCTCCCATGGAACCGGTGAGCAGCACGACCTTGGTGGCCTGCTCGGCCCCGCCCAGCATGCCGCCCTCGGCCAGCTCGCCCATCATCTCGACGACGGACCGGTGGTGCTGCTGCGCGAGCACTTCGGTGGGCGCGAGCATGGCGGCCTGCCCACCGGCGTCGACCACGGCGAGCATGGCACGCAGGGCGACCATGGTGTTGTGGGTGACGGTGAAGTTGTCGGTCACGTAGGCATGGCTGGGGTGGGCGACGCTGATGCACTGGACGGGTTTCCGCCCGACATACTCGACCGCCCGGATGCCGCGCCGGAACGTGTTGCATTTCGGCCTCGGACGCACGCGTTCCGCTTTGCGGGTGAGGCGGAACGGGGCGTACGCGTCCGGCAGGGACACCTGCACGTTGTACGCGGCTTTCCCCGGCAGCACGCGCGCCCGGCCGCCCAGAGACCGCACGAGCCATGCGATGTCCTCCGCGAGTCGGAGTGAGGCCGAGCAGAGGGAGATGCTCATGCCGTCGGCCTGGACGGTACCGTCCGTGTCCAGAAGCCCCTGCAGCACGGCGAGACGGTCCTTGATCGAGGCGTTCTTGAAAGCCTGAGGGACGAATTTCCCGTGCGACGTCCTTCCCCAGAGACCCAACTCGCGCAGGACCTGGATCACCGGGTTGCGGACGCCTCCGGCACGCTGCTTGAGCTGGATCGTGTAGTCACAGTGTGATCCCTTCACCGGTACCAGCAGGCAATCGGGCGCCACTGCCACCGCGGCTGCCTCACGGATCTCGTCGTCGACGGTGGAGAGGCGGAGGTTGCGCCGGAACGCACCGTCCCCCAGCAGCAGCCCGATCAGGTACGGGTCGAGGGGCAGCCCGGCGTCGCCACCGAGATCGACCGGCTTCGCCGGCGGGATGTACCACTTCGAGGACCCGTTGGCCTTGAACGTGTCGAGACGGATCTCCCGGGTCGTCATGACCTTGGGAGCCTGACCACGGTGCCAACCACAGCTCGTGCCGACGATCCAGAGATGCTCGTCGTCGCACTCGACGGAACTTCCGTCGGACAGGACCAGCCGCCACACATCACGCTCGCCTTGGGGGAAGACACCGTCGATCAGCCCGATGTCCCCGTCCGGCACCACCACCTCGTCGCCCACCCGCAGATCCCCCATGCGGCTGAAGCCCGTGGGTGTGAGCACCAGAGAGTCGAGGGGCTGGGCCTTGCCCGAACCGACCTCCCCCTGCAGCAGCCGGTGCATCGGATGGTCGGTGGCCAGGTCGTCGAAGATCTCTCTCGAGACGCGCTGCTGGCCGTCGGTGAGGGTGAAGGGGAGGCGGGCGTCGAAGGCGGTGAGCAGGCCGTCGGGGGCCGGCTTGCGGGGGACGGCGGGGAGTTGGGCGTCCGCGTGGCGGCGGCGGGCCAGGGCGACCTGGAGGACGAAGGCCTCGTCCCACTTGAGGCGGGAGCGGGCGTCCTCGATGTCGGCCTTGGTGTGCGGGCGGTGGATCTTGAGGAGGGCCTCGGGGAGGGGTACCAGGCCACGGCCCTCGCGCAGGGTGTCCGGGAGCGGGTCGACGGCTTCCTGGGCGGTGGGCAGGACCGTCTGGATCGCCTTGCCGATCTTCCAGGACTCGAGCTTGGCGGTGGCGGGGTAGATCGGAATCAGGGCGCCCGCCCACGTCTCGACGGACTCCTCCGGGTCGCCGCGCAGCAACTCATAGGCCGGGTGTGCGAGTTGGAGGCGGCGGTTGAAGACGGAGACCTTGCCCGCGAACATCGCACGGGTGCCCGGCAGGAGTTCCTTGTGGGGCTTGTGGACGCCCGCGCCGAAGAAGACCAGTTGGAGCCGGCCGCTGCCGTCCGTGATCGTGACCTCCAGGCGCTGGCCCTTGCCGCGCGGGGCCTTGGCGGAGGCGAAGGAGTGCAGGCGGGCGTCGGCGACCTGTGCGACCACCGTGACGTGCTCGTCCATGGGGAGGTCGGCGAGGTGGGTGAGCTGGCCGCGCTCCTCGTATCTGCGCGGGTAGTGGTGGAGGAGGTCGCCGACGGTGAGCAGGCCGAGGTGCTCGGCCATCACCTTCGCGGTGGCGGGGCCGAGCACCGACTTCAGCGGTTGTCGCAGGGGTTCTTCCAGTGCGGGCACGAGATCCATTGCACACCACGCCACTGACAAAGGCTTCCAGGCCGCGGCCGGATCGTCGAAAGGATCCCGGAAACCCCTGGTCAGGCGGCTGGTTCGGGCCTTAGGATGACGCGCTCCCGGCCCTCTTTCGCGGTCACCGCCCCACCGGGACCGCCCGACCCCGCGCCGTCGCGAGTCCCCCACCGGCGCCGTGAAGATGGACTCCCAGATCTCACAAGCATCACAGCCCTCCCCTTCGCCCCAGTCACCTCATACGTTCCAGGTCGACCTGCGTGGTCTGGTGGACCTGCTCTCCCACCACCTCTACTCCAGCCCCAAGGTGTATCTGCGCGAGCTGCTGCAGAACGCCGTGGACGCCGTCACGGCCAGACGCGCGGACGAACCCGACGCCCCTGCCCGGGTCCGGCTGTACGCCGAGGGCGGCGCCCTGCGTGTCGAGGACACCGGCGTGGGGCTCACCGAGGCCGACGTGCACAGCCTGCTGGCCACCATCGGGCGCAGTTCCAAGCGCGCCGAGGGGCTGGAGGAGGCCCGGTCCGACTTCCTCGGGCAGTTCGGCATCGGGCTGCTGGCCTGTTTCGTGGTCGCCGAGCGGATCCGGGTCGTCAGCCGCAGTGCCCGTACGCCCGGGGCGCCGCCGGTGGAGTGGACGGCGTCCGACGACGGTTCCTACACCGTGCGGACACTGCCGGACGCCGAGCGGCCCGAACCGGGCACGACCGTGCATCTGGTGGCGCGGGCGGGAGCCGGGGAGTGGCTCGCGCCCGAGCGGGTCGCGGCGCTGGCCCGGGACTTCGGGTCGCTGCTGCCGTACGACGTCCGGGTCGGCGACGAGGCGGTCACCGACCTTCCGGCGCCCTGGGACCGTCCGTATCCGGGCCCGTCCGCGCGCCGCGTGGCCCTCGCCCGGCACTGCCACGCCCTGTTCGGCTTCACCCCGCTGGACACGATCGACCTGTCCGTGCCGCTGGCCGGCATCCGCGGGGTGGCGTACGTGCTGCCGTCGGCGGTGAGCCCGGCCCAGCGCGCGGGGCACCGGGTGCACCTGAAGGGCATGCTGCTGACCGAGCGGGCGGAACAACTGCTGCCCGACTGGGCGTTCTTCGTGCGCTGTGTGCTCGACACGGACAGCCTGCGGCCCACGGCGTCACGCGAGGCGCTGTACGAGGACGAGACCCTGGCCGGCGTGCGGGAGGCGCTGGGAGAGCGGATCCGGGCCTGGCTGACGGGGCTGGCGGCCGGTGATCCGGAGCGGCTGGCCGCGTTCCTGGCGGTGCACCACCTGGGCGTGAAGTCGCTGGCCCGGCACGACCGGGAGATGCTGCGCACGATGCTGCCGTGGCTGCCGTTCGAGACGACCGACGGGCGGATGTCCCTGGAGGAGTTCGCGCAGCGGCACCCGGTGGTGCACTTCACGCGGACCGTCGAGGAGTACCGGCAGGTCGCGCCGATCGCGTCCGCGCAGGGCATCGGCGTGATCAACGGCGGTTACACCTACGACAGCGAGCTGGTACAGGCGCTGCCGTCGGTGCGGCCGGGCACCGTGGTCGCCGAGCTGGACGCGGAGACGGTGACCGCGCACCTGGACGCCGTCGATCCGGCCGAGGAGCTGGCCCTGTCGGACTTCATGGCGGCGGCCCGGACCCGGCTCGATCCGCTGGGCTGTGACGTCGTCCTGCGGGCCTTCCACCCGTTGACCGTGCCCGCGTTGCACCTCGAGGACCGGGACGCCCGGCACGAGCAGGCCCGGGCGGACGCCGAGGCGCAGGCCGACGACCTGTGGGCGGGCATTCTCGGCTCCCTGCGCGGCAGCGCCCCCCGCGCGCGTCTGGTGCTGAACCATCTCAACCCGCTCGTGCGGCGGATCAGCGTGCTGCCCGACCCGGAGCTGATCGGCACCGCCGCGGAGTCGCTGTACGGGCAGGCGCTGCTGATGGCGCAGCGGCCGCTCAGGGCGGCCGACTCGGCTCTGCTCAACCGCGCGTTCATCGGTCTCCTGGAGTGGGCCACGCACAGCGAGGACGGTCAGGCATGAGCGAGATCACGGACCTCGACGCCCTGCGCGAGGCGATGGCGGAGAACTCCGGGCAGCCGGAGGGGCCGGCCCGCAACACGCGCGCGGAGGAACTGCTGACGGCGGCCGAGAAGCTGAACGTCCCGCTCGCCGTGATCGAGGCGCTCGGGCACCAGCTGAAGGTCTACAACTACAGCTCCGAGAAGGGGAAGATGTTCGTCCCCTTCGCGCGGCTGCTACGCATGTGGGACGAACGGCCCGAGGACTTCGACGACTACGAGACCCACTCGCTGCACTGGGTCTTCAAATGGGTCTCGTCCGGCATGCTCGACCAGCCGCACATCCCGCTGGCGTCGATCGAGAAGTGGCTCGGCGAGATGGAGCACCGCTACCGGCTCGCCGGGCACTCCGAGCGGGCCGTGCGCGGCGCCGAGCACAGTGTGGCCGCGCATGTCGGGGACGTGGCGCGGGCCGAGCGGGCGTACGCCGCGTGGCTGGCCGCCGACCGGGACGGCATGGCCGACTGCCATGCCTGCGAGCTGCACGGCCAGGGCTGGTGGCAGGCGGAGCGAGGGCGGGACGCCGAGGCGCTGGAGCTGTGGCGGCCGGTGCTGGAGGGCGAGTACGCCTGCGCCCACGAGCCGCACACGGCCCTCGCCTCCTCCCTGGTGCCGCTGCTGCGGCTGGGCCGCCTCGACGAGGCCCGGGCCTGCCATCTGCGGGGCTTCCGGCTCGTCCGGGCGATGGAGAGCATGCGCGGCGCGTACGCGGACCACGTGGAGTTCTGCGCGCTGACCGGCAACGAGGCGCGGGGCCTGGAGCTGCTGGCGGAGCGCCCGGCGTACTTCACGGACGACGGGCAGCCGCGGAGCAGGCTGGACTTCATGAGCGTGGTGGCGCTGCTCATGGACCGGCTGACCGTGCTCGGGCTGGGCGACCGGCAGGTGCCGGGTCCGGCCGGGCGGGAGTGGACCGCCCGTGAACTCGCCGCGCATGCGCGCGGGCAGGCCCTGGCCCTGGCGGCGCGCTTCGACGAACGCAACGGCACGGCCCACGTGAGCGAGCGGGCACGCACGCGGATGGCGCGGCGACCGCTGGTGGAGCGGCTGCCGCTGGGAGTGCGGTCGGTACGGCCGGCGCCCGCGCCCGCTCCCGCCGCGGCTCCGGTTGCCGTCACCGGGCAGCCGGATCTGCCCGCGCTGCTGGCCGAGGCGCGGCGGCTGTCGGACCACCTGCGGCCGAACGCCGTGGAGGCGTGGGCGGCGGCCGCCGAGGCCGCGGAAGGCGCGGAGCTGGACCCGCGCGACCGCGCCGAGATGGCCGACCACGAGGCGATGGCCCTCGGCCCCGCGGGGACCGGCCTCTTCGAACAGGCCGCCGGGCTCTACGCGGAGGCGGGCGACCCGGGCGAGGCCCTGGCGGCACGCGCGCGTGGGGCGTACGTCCGCGCGCTCGCGGGTGACGTGGACGGCGCGGTCGCAGCGGTGACCGGCCTCTACGACGAGGTCCTCGCGCTGTACGCCGCCGACGGCACGGGGATACGGCAGACGGCCTCCGTCGTGATGAGCCGGGCGCGGATCCTGACGCGCCGGGCGCACGGCGGCGAGGGCGAGGGGGCGGTCCTCGCCGAGGCCGAGGCCGCCGTACGGGAGGTTCTCGCACTCGTCGGCGGCCGGACCGGGCAGGACGTGCGGCTGGCCGCGCGGGTCGCCGAGGCGCAGGCGATGCTCGGGGAGCTGGCGGGGCTGTCCGGGGATCTGGAGACGGCCGCGGAGCTGTTCGCACGGGGCGCGGCGGCGTTCGTCGCGGCGGGGCTGCCGTGGTTCGCGGTGGAGTACGAGGCGCGGCTGGCCTCCCTCGCCCACCACCTCGGCGACACGGCGGAGGCGGAACGGGCGCTGCGGGCGGCCCTGGAGCACGGCGGACCACAGCTGGAGGCGCCCGGGCGGGCCCAGCTGCACCTCCAGCTCGCGGAGGTGGTGGGCGGCCGGGGCGAGGCCGTGGAGGCCGCCCAGCACGCCCTGGAGGCCGCCCACTGGGCCGACGAGGCGGGCGAGTCGGCGACGCTGGGTGCCTGGGCGCGACAGCAGCTCGGCGGGTTTCTGCTGCGGCAGGGGCGGTGGGCCGAAGCCGCGGAGGTGCTGGAGTCGGCCCTGCCCGACCTGACCGCGCAGACCCACGGCGACGGGGCGGTCGTGCAGACGCAGTGGTGGCTCGGCGACTGTCTGAGCGAGCTCGGCGAGCACCGCGCTGCCGCCGAACGACGCCTGCAGGCCGCCGAGATCGCCCGGCACTGGCCCGAGCAGCACGACCACGCGACCCTCGCCCATCTGGCCGGGGAGTCCCTCGGGCAGGCCGGACTGGCGGCCGAGGCGGCCCAGGCCTACGCACGCGCGGGCGACCTGTGGCGCTCGCTCGGCAACACCCACGGCCTGATCCGCTCCCTGCGCGCCCGCGCCTGGCTGGCGCTGCGGGCGGGGGGCGGGCTGGGCGAGGCACGCGACCTGATGGCGGAGGCGGTCCGGGAGTGCGAGGCGGCACGGGAAGCGGCGCCCGACGAGGAGTCCCGGCAGCAGCTCGTCTCCGAACTCGGGCACACGCACGGTCAGTTCGGCGATCTGCTGGCCCGTTGCGCCGTCGAGGATGCCGAAGGCGCCTCGGTCCGGGTCCTGCTCGAAGAGGCGCTGGCCCAAGTGGTGCTGTCGGCGGAGGCGTTCGCCTCCCTCGGGGACGCGGCGCCGCACAGCCGCACCGGCGCGGAACTCGCCGCGGGGCGGCTGGAGGCCGACCTGGGCCGCCCCGACGAGGCGGCGGCACGCGCGCGTGCGGTACTGGCGGCGTACGACGGACACATCGGCGCGGAGGCGGACGACGGGGACGACGAGGGCGAGGCGGCGCGGGTACGACGGGCGGAGGCGGAGCAGCTGCTCCGCCTGGTGGCGGAGACGCAGCCGGACTGAGGAGGCCCGGCCCTACTCCACGCCGATGAGGAGCAGGGCCCCCTGCCGTCCGCCCCGGTACACAACCGTGTCGACGGCGAGGTACCCCTCGCGGACCCGTCCCTCCAGACGTTCGGCCACCGTGTCGGGGACGTCGTCGCCGAGGACCAGTGTGACCATCTCGCCCCCGGCCGAGAGCATGCGGTCCAGGACGGTTTCGGCCGTCACCGCGAGGTCCGAGCCGATCACGGCCACGTCCCCGTCGATCAGGCCCAGGACGTCACCGGCCTGGCAGATGCCGGCCATCGTCCAGGACTGGCGTTCGGCGATGGTGACCTCGGCGTAGCGGGTGGCCCCGGCGGCGGAGGTCATGGACACGACGTCCTCGTCGAATCGGCGGTCCGGCTCGTGCACGGCCAGCGCCGCGATGCCCTGGACCGCCGAGCGGGTCGGGATCAGGGCCACCCGGATGCCCTCCGTGCGGACCTGCTCGGCGGCCGCCGCGGCGGTGTGGCGCAGGTCGGCGTCGTTGGGCAGCAGCACGACCTCGCGCGCGTGGGCCCGCCGTACGGCCTGGACGAGCTCGCCGCTCGCGGGCGGCTCCCCGGGGCGGGCGAGCACGGTCGTCGCGCCGGCCTCGGTGTACAGCCCGGCCAGGCCCTCGCCGGGCCCCAGTCCTTCTCGAAGGCGAGGGCCGCGCCGGTGGAGGTGTCCCGGGTGTTGATGCCGAC
>NZ_JBEXSH010000140.1:0-13903 GCF_040613555.1 Streptomyces sp. NPDC006265 | reverse complement strand
CTATCAGCGGGTCGGGGGGGCTCCCCACTGATCGCGGCATGAGGACGTCCGCGTAGGCGGAACCGGCCGAGGCCGCGGGGGCCGGGGGCTCCTCCTCCTCGACCTCGGCGACGGCGGGCTCCTCTTCGGGCTCCGCCGGGGGGAGTTCCGGAACGACCAGGTCGCCGCGGAAGCTCGGCACCGCCTCGAGGAGGCTGGTCAGCGAGTCGCGCTCGCCTGTGGTCTCCTCGATCGGTTCGGACGCCTGCGCGGGCAGGCTGGGCCGCTCGGGGCGGTCCAAGGGTCTGTCGCGCGGCAGCCGGGCGATCCGGGGGACGAAGGGGAAGCTGGGCTCGGGCGCGGCCAGGTCGTCGGACTCGCCGATCAGGGAGCGCGCCTCGTCGTCGACGGCCTGGACGAGCCGCCGGGGCGGGTCGTACGTCCAGCTCGCCGCATGCGGTTCCCCCGCGACGCGGTAGACCAGCAGGACTTCCCACGTGCCGTCGTCGCGACGCCACGAGTCCCACTGGACGGTGTCCTTGTCGGCGCCGCGCAGCAGCAGCCGCTCCTGCACGGCCTCGCCCAGCGGCGGACCGGAGTTCTCGCCGGGGCGGCGGACCGGGGTCTTGCGGGCCCGCTCGGCCATGAAGGCACGCTCGGCGAGCACGGGGCCCTCGAAGCGGCGTACCCGGTCGACGGGGATGCCGGCCATCTGCGCGACTTCTTCCGCGGTCGCGCCGGCTCGTATACGCGCCTGGATGTCGCGGGGGCGGAGGTGGCTTTCGACTTCGATCTCGATCTGGCCGAGACGGGGACGGTCGCCGCGCACGGCGGCGCGCAGGCGTTCGTCGATCGGGAGCGTGTACTCCGTAGAGTCGGCAGCCTTCAGCACCAGCCGTGTGCCGTCATTCGAGACGGCCACGACACGCAGTTCGGGCATGGGGACCTCCCGGGTGGTGCCTGCCGACGTCACGTGCGTCGCTGCTTCCGCTAGTCGAGTGTGGCCTGCCCGGGTGCAGCCTGCCACAACCTTGCCGAGTTGCCCGGCGTGTCGGGCGCGGGCCCTGGATCGCCGTTATGGCACGGTTACCTATTCGCAACGCTAAGTGACGAACTCTGTCACCCTGTGCAACTAGCCCCCTCCCGGCGGTCCTTAAAGGCCCTGACGCCCTTACGGGAGACCGGACCCAGGGCTCGCAACAGTACTCCATTCGGGCCACGTGCGTGGATTGGCGCGCCGCCCAACTTCTCGCAAGAGGAGGGACTTGGTCGCCCCTTGCCCTCGATCCGTGATCTTGAACGTGGGGAACTTCACGTAATCACCAGAATCGGAAGTAAGGGTTTCGGTCGCACGTCCCCTTCTTGTGCAGTTGAACGACCGTGTACGGGAAAGGCAGACAAGGTACGAGGATGCGTGGAAGGCCCGATGGTGTCGACGAGTCGAGCGAGCACGGGACGGAGGGGCCCAAGCGGATCGACCTGAACGTGTCGGCATGACGATGGCCGGAATCACCACCTACGAGCTGGTGTCGGGCCACAACCTCAGCGGCGGGCACAGCACGACGGTCGGCGACGCCCTCTCCCGCGGCGGCGCCTCCTTGACGGACTCGGTGACTCGCGCGGGTCGGGCGGGTCCGGCTCAAGCACCGCCGACGACCCCGGAACCGAGGACGACGCACCTCCAACTGACCCCTCCGGCAGCGGGACATCGCAGGGCGACAACCCCTCGCCCTCCACGAGCGGGAGCGGCCGTACGACTCCCGGCCCGACCCCGACTCCGAGCGCCACCGGGAGCGAGGACGCCGGGGGCACCACCCCGGTGCGACCCCTACGCCCCCAGAACCCTCCGCAGGTAGTCGTTCTGGAACCGCCGATCAGGATCGAGACGATCCCGCAGCGCCGTGAACTCGCCGAAGCGCGGATACACCCGGGAGAAGTACTCGGCGTCCCGAGTGTGGATCTTGCCCCAGTGCGGACGGCCCTCATGGGCGGTGAAGATGCGCTCGGCGGCCGTGAAGTACCGCTGGAAGGGCGTGCCCTGGAACATGTGGACGGCGATGTACGCGCTGTCCCGGCCGGAGGCGGTGGACAGCGCGATGTCGTCGGCCGGGGCGGTGCGCACCTCGACGGGGAAGCTGACCCTGAGGCCGGAGCGGTCGACCATCTCCTTCAGCTCGCGCAGCGCCTCGACGACGGCCGCGCGCGGAACCGCGTACTCCATCTCCACGAAGCGCACCCGGCGCGGAGACGTGAAGACCTTGTAAGGGATGTCCGTGTAGGTCCGGGCGGACAGGGCCTTGCTGGAGATCTGGGCGATGGCGGGGATCGTGGCGGGCACCGCGCGGCCGACCCAGTTGGCCACCTGGAAGACGCCGTTGGAGAGGAACTCGTCCTCGATCCAGCTTTTCAGCTGCGGCACGGGCTTCTCGGGGCCCGCGCTGCGGTTGTTGCGCTTGGTGTTGGTGCTGCCGGTGTGCGGGAACCAGTAGAACTCGAAGTGCTCGTTCTCGGCCCAGAGTTCCTCGAAGTCGGAGAGGACCTTGTCGAACGGCATCGGCTCCTCGCGGGCCGTGAGCAGGAAGACCGGCTCGACGGCGAAGGTGATCGCGGTGACGATGCCCAGGGCGCCGAGGCCGATGCGGGCGGCGGCGAAGACGTCCGGGTTCTCCTTCTCGGAACAGCTCAGCACCGAGCCGTCCGCGGTGACCAGCTCCAGGCCCTTGATCTGCGCGGCGATCGAGCCCGAGTCGCGGCCCGTGCCGTGCGTGCCGGTGCTGGTGGCCCCGGACACCGTCTGCTCCATGATGTCGCCCATGTTGGTGAGCGACAGTCCCTCGCGCGCGAGAGCCACGTTGAGCCTCTTGAGCGGGGTGCCGGCCTCCACCGTGACCGTCATGTTCTCGCGGTCGATGCCGCGGATCCCCGTCAACAGGTGAGGGCGGATCAACACGCCGTCGGTCGCGGCTATGGACGTGAAGGAGTGCCCGGCACCGACGGCCTTCACCGTCAGTCCGTCCTCGGAGGCCCGCCGCACCGCGGCGGCCAGCTCGTCGACGGAGGCAGGGGCGACCTCCCGCGCGGGGCGTGCCGAGACGTTGCCGCCCCAGTTACGCCACGTGGCGTTCTTTCCGTTCGCTGTGCTGCTCAACGGAGCCTCCCCGACCCGGTGCCGGTCGCTTGAGCCGGCGGAACCCGAGGAAACCCACCGCGACCGCGACGGTCCCGGCCACCGCCGGAACCCCGTACCCGGCACGCGCCCCGGCCGCGTCGATCACCCAGCCGGCCGTGGAGGAGCCCAGTGCGACTCCCGCCGTGAGCCCCGTGCTCACCCAGGTCATGCCTTCGGTGAGCTGCGCGCGTGGTACGTGCTCTTCGATGAGGGACATCGTCGTGATCATCGTCGGAGCGATGGACAGACCCGCAACGAACAGCGCCACGGCCAGAAACGGCAAGTTTCCGACCAGTAGGAGGGGGATCATACTCACGGCCATGGCACATACGCCCAGCAGCCACCGTCGTTCCGGTGCCCCGGCGAAGTGCAGCAGCCCGAAGACCATGCCCGCCACACAGGAACCCGCCGCGTACACCGCGAGGACGATGCTCGCCGCGGCCTTGTGCCCCTGCTCGTCGGCGAAGGCCACGGTGACCACGTCGACGGCCCCGAAGATCGCCCCGGTGGCGACGAAGGTGGCCACCAGGACCTGGAGCCCCGGCGCGCGCATCGCGCTGCCGCCGCCCTTCCGCTCACGCGGGTGGGGCTCGGGTTCGGTGGCGCGCTGCGAGGTCAGCGAGAACACGCCGACGGCCAGGAAGCAGGCGGCGAGCAGCGGACCGGCCTCCGGGAACCAGACCGTGGACAGGCCGATGGAGATGATCGGCCCGAAGATGAAGCACACCTCGTCCACCACGGACTCGAAGGAGTACGCGGTGTGCAACTGCGGCGTCCCCCGGTACAGGGCCGCCCAGCGGGCCCGGATCATCGCGCCGACGCTCGGCACGCAGCCGATGCCCACGCACGCCACGAACAGCACCCAGTCCGGCCACCCGTAGTGCGCCGCACCCAGCAGCAGGGCCGCCGCGGTCAGTGAGATCAGCGTGGCCGGGCGCAGCGCGCGCCGCTGTCCGTACTGGTCGACGAGCCGCGAGACCTGCGGTCCGGCCACCGCGGCGGACAGCGCGACGGTGGCCGACAGGGCGCCGGCCAGGCCGTACCTCCCGGTGAGCTGGGAGATCATCGTGATCACGCCGATGCCCATCATCGACACCGGGATCCGACCGAGGAAGCCCGCAGCGGAGAAACCCTTGGAGCCGGGGGCTGCGAACAGGGCGCGGTAGGGGCTGGGCACGGGGTCTCCGAGGGCTCAGTAAGCTGCGAACGCAGTCGACACAGCTTACGGCCCAGGATGCCCTCGCGCACCCGTTCGGAGCAGCCCCGCGACGCCCGCAGGCCCTGCCTGCCACGCGGGTGTCACCCCGCCGTTTCCCGGCTGTCAGTGCAGGGTGGCAGGATCGACTCATGCCAGACGCGCGCGATGTCAGCCCCTACGACGCCCTGCTCCTGCTCTCGTTCGGCGGCCCGGAAGGCCCGGACGACGTGGTTCCGTTCCTGGAGAACGTGACGCGTGGGCGCGGCATCCCCAAGGAACGCCTCAAGGAAGTCGGGCAGCACTACTTCCTCTTCGGCGGGGTCAGCCCGATCAACGACCAGAACCGCGCCCTGCTGGACGCCCTGCGCAAGGACTTCGCCGAGCACGGCCTGGACCTGCCGGTCTACTGGGGCAACCGCAACTGGGCGCCGTACCTGACGGACACGCTGCGCGAGATGGTCCGCGACGGCCGCCGTCGCATCCTGGTCCTCGCCACCAGCGCCTACGCCTCGTACTCGGGCTGCCGCCAGTACCGTGAGAACCTCGCCGACGCGCTCGCGGCCCTGGAGGCGGAAGGCCTGGAGCTGCCGAAGGTCGACAAGCTGCGGCACTACTTCAACCACCCGGGCTTCCTGGAGCCCATGATCGACGGAGTGCTCCGGTCCCTCGCCGAGCTTCCCGAGGACGTCCGGGACGGGGCGCACCTCGCCTTCTCGACGCACTCGATCCCGACGGCCTCCGCCGACACCTCCGGCCCCGTCGAGGAGCACGGCGACGGCGGCGCGTACGTGAAGCAGCACCTGGACGTGGCGCAGCAGATCGCCGACGCCGTGCGGGAGCGCACCGGCGTCGACCACCCCTGGCAGCTCGTCTACCAGTCCCGCTCCGGTGCCCCGCACATCCCGTGGCTGGAGCCCGACATCTGCGACCACCTCGATGAGCGGCACGCGGCCGGTGCCCCGGCCGTCGTCATCGCCCCCATCGGCTTCGTCTCCGACCACATGGAGGTCCTCTACGACCTCGACACCGAGGCAAAGGCCCGGGCCGAGGAACTCGGGCTGCCGATGCGACGCTCGGCCACCGTGGGTGCCGATCCGAGGTTCGCCGCCGCGATCCGTGAGCTCGTCGCGGAGCGCGCCGCCGTCGAGCGCGGGCAGGACGTCACGCCGTGCGCCCTCGGCGCCCTCGGGGCGAGCCACAACGTCTGCCCGGTCGGCTGCTGCCCGGCCCGCGCCCCCCGGCCCGTCGCCGCGGGCGCCGACAGCACCTACGTGTGAGGAGCCCCGTGACCCACCCCCTGCACACGGACCTGCTCGAACTCGCCCAGGAGGCCGCCCGCCGCGCCGGCGCGCTGCTGCGGGACGGGCGTCCGGCCGACCTCGCGGTCGCCGCGACCAAGTCCAGCCCCATCGACGTCGTCACCGAGATGGACATCGCGGCGGAAAAGCTGATCACGGGCCTGATCGCCGAGCGCCGCCCGGACGACGGCTTCCTCGGCGAGGAAGGCGCCGCCACGGAGGGCACGAGCGGTGTCCGCTGGGTGATCGACCCGCTCGACGGCACGGTGAACTACCTGTACGGGCTGCCCACCTGGGCCGTCTCCATCGCCGCCGAGCAGGACGGCGAGACCGTCGTCGGAGTCGTCGCGGCCCCGGTGCGCGGCGAGACCTTCCACGCCGTGCGAGGCCGGGGCGCCTGGGCCACCGGTGCCTGGGACGGCGAGCGCAGCCTGGCCTGCCGACCCGCGCCGCCGCTGGACCACGCGCTGGTCTCGACGGGCTTCAACTACGTCGCCGACGTCCGCGCCCACCAGGCGGATGTGGCCCAGCGGCTGATCCCGTTGCTGCGCGACATCCGGCGCGCAGGCTCGGCCGCTGTCGACCTGTGCGACGTGGCCGCGGGCCGCCTCGACGGCTACTACGAGCGTGGTCTGCACCCCTGGGACCTCGCCGCGGGGGACCTCATCGCCCGGGAGGCGGGCGCGCTGACCGGTGGACGCCCCGGAGAGCGCCCGTCGGGCGACCTGGCGGTGGCGGGTACCCCCGGCGTCTTCGAGCCCCTCCAGCGCCTCCTGGAGGATTTCGGCGCCTGGCACGACTGAGATGAAGCGGGCCCCGGCGCTGGATTCGCCGGGGCTCGCTTCGTACTGCCTGATCAGACGCTCGTCGCGCTGACCACCACACCGTGCTCGGCAGCGAGTCGGCGCAGGTCGTCGAGCTCGCCCTGCTCCACATCGACGAGGAACTCGTCGCCCTCGTCGCGAGCCCGGGACAGATCGGACTCGGTCGCCCTTATGCGCTGCAGAAGTCCTGCGGTGAATGCGTCCATGCTGCGCCCCCTCGTCCTGGGTCGTGGGTCGATGGCACGGGGGTGTGCCGTTCGGAAGGGACGATCACGCCGTATGTGGATGCCCAGCGCCGCTCGGCCGGGCGGCGACGGTGCCGGACACCCACGCCCGCCCTGCGGAAAAGCGGATTGATGCGCACCGCATGGTGGTGCGGCGCCAGCAGAGCGTGATCGTGGGATGTAAAGCCGTCCTCCCCAGGGTTCGCTGAGCGGAAACCTCGACTCGGAGGGAAATTCCGTCAGCCCGCGGAAGGTGGGCTCTCATCGGGGCCTTGCGAGGGGTCGTACGCTCATAAGTCTCTGCGACATTGGAGAAGCGGCGCCCTCAGGCGCCGCCTCGTCATGATGTGCTTTCAGTACCGCTGTGAGTGTCCGGCCAGCCTTGGTCAGCCGGAGCAGACCATCCCCGAGGGGCAGCCTGCGATGGAGCTCGTGACCCACGCCGACTTGCGGATGAGGGTCTTGCCCTCGCGCACCTCGGCTCGGTACGTGATGTGTCCGTCTTCTCTGAGGTCGTAGTTGCAGGTCACCCAGGTGCCCTTACCCGACGTGTTCTCGCAGGTGCCCGACCGGCCGTAGTTGGTGTACCAGTTGGCGACCGCACGGTGGCCGTCCGCCACGGTGTCCTTGACCTTGATGATGTCGCCGTCGGCGTAGAAGCAGACGAGAGCACCGCTCGTGCCTGCACCGCATACCTCGGCGGCGTTGGCCGGCTGTGCTGCGAAGATGCCGAGCGAAGCCAGAGCTGCCGCAGCAGTCAAAGATGCACGGATTGCATACTTGCGCACATTACCCCCTCGATGTGGTTACGCATCGAACACAAGTTATCACGGAAGGTCGCCGCGTGATCGCTCTGGGCTGGGGCGTGATCGGGTGGCTTCCGCCTTACGGTCGGCTTATGGCTGAAAGGGGCAAGATGGTAGCCAACACCCCCCAACCCCCTACCCGCGCACGCCCCAAAGCTGCACGGCCGGACATGAGGAAGAAGGACTAGGGACGTGCGTGTACTAGTCGTCGAGGACGAGCAACTGCTCGCCGATGCGGTGGCCACCGGACTGCGCCGGGAGGCCATGGCCGTCGACGTCGTGTACGACGGTGCGGCCGCCCTGGAGCGCATCGGCGTCAACGACTACGACGTGGTCGTCCTCGACCGCGACCTCCCGCTCGTGCACGGCGACGACGTCTGCCGCAAGATCGTCGAACTGGGCATGCCGACGCGGGTGCTGATGCTGACGGCCTCCGGCGACGTCAGCGACCGGGTCGAGGGACTGGAGATCGGTGCCGACGACTACCTGCCCAAGCCGTTCGCGTTCAGTGAGCTCATCGCGCGCGTACGCGCCCTCGGCCGCCGCACCAGCGTGCCCCTGCCGCCCGTCCTGGAGCGGGCCGGGATCAAGCTCGACCCCAACCGCCGCGAGGTCTTCCGCGACGGCAAGGAGGTCCAGCTCGCCCCCAAGGAGTTCGCGGTCCTGGAGGTGCTGATGCGCAGCGAGGGCGCCGTGGTCTCCGCGGAGCAGCTCCTGGAGAAGGCCTGGGACGAGAACACCGACCCGTTCACGAACGTCGTGCGCGTGACGGTCATGACCCTGCGCCGCAAGCTGGGCGAGCCGCCGGTGATCGTCACTGTCCCCGGCTCCGGATACCGGATCTGATACCCGTGGCAGCGACTCCCGCGCCCCCGCAGGCGCCCCCCAAGCCCACCTGGGACCCCAGAAGGCCCGTACCGCCGTTCCCGTGGCTGCGCCCGACCATCCGCATAAGGCTCACGCTGCTCTACGGCGGCATGTTCCTGATCGCCGGCATCCTGCTGCTGTCGATCATCTACCTGCTGGCCGCGCAGGCGCTCAACACCGGGAACGAGCCGCTCTTCAAGATTATCGGTGGCACGGAGATCAAGGTGGCCAGTGATCGCTGCCCTGCCGTCAACTCCGCCAGTCCGACGCTCGCCGAATTCAACGCGGCGATCAGCAAGTGCATCGACGACCAGCGTCATGTCGCACTCGACAGCCTGCTCAGCCGCTCGCTGCTGGCGCTGCTGGGCCTGGCGGTCATCGCCTTCGCCTTCGGCTACGCCATGGCCGGGCGCGTGCTCTCCCCGCTGGGCCGGATCACCCGCACCGCCCGCGCGGTGGCGGGCTCGGACCTCTCCCGCCGGATCGAGCTGGACGGCCCGGACGACGAGCTGAAGGAGCTGGCCGACACCTTCGACGACATGCTGGAGCGGCTGCAGCGCGCCTTCACCGCCCAGCAGCGTTTCGTCGGCAACGCCTCGCACGAGCTGAGAACGCCGCTGGCGATCAACCGCACGCTCCTCGAGGTGCACCTGTCCGACCCGAACGCGCCCATGGAGCTCCAGCAACTCGGCAAGACGCTGCTGGCCACCAACGAGCGCAGCGAGCAACTCGTCGAGGGACTGCTGCTGCTCGCCCGCAGCGACAACCAGATCGTCGAGCGCGGACCGGTGGACCTCGCCGAGGTCGCCGAGCAGGCCGTCGACCAGGTGCACGGCGAGGCCGAGAGCAAGGGCGTGCTGATCCGGGGCGAACAGAAGCCCGCAGTCGTCCAGGGCAACGGCGTGCTGCTGGAGCGGATCGCGCTCAACCTGGTGCAGAACGCCGTGCGCTACAACATCGCCGAGGACGGCTGGGTCGAGGTCACCACCGACGTCCAGCACGGCCAGGCGGTCCTGGTGGTGTCCAACACAGGCCCGGTCGTGCCGGCGTACGAGATCGACAACCTCTTCGAGCCGTTCCGGCGGCTGCGCACGGAGCGGACGGGCAGCGACAAGGGCGTCGGGCTCGGGCTCTCCATCGTCCGGTCCGTGGCCCGGGCGCACGGCGGGCACATCTACGCCCAGCCGCGTGAGGGAGGTGGACTCGTCATGCGCGTCACGCTGCCGATCTGAGATCATGTCGCCGATCAACTCGGCGGCATACGGGGATGTTCGCTTTGCGCGGAATTTCTGAGGCTGCACCGCGCGTGCACCGTGTGTGATCGATCACAGGAACGCCTTTCCGGCCATCTACTCTCCGTGATCATGCGCGCTGACGAAAAGCCGGGAAAATCCGGGTTTTCGGGGGTCTTGATCACGGGAAGTACACGGTGAGACGCCTTTGGCGCGCAGCATTCGGACCGTGTACGGTCCCCATCGCCATCCAAGCCGATCACTCGTCAGGAGTCCGGTTGGGTGTCGATTGAGTAACAGACCTTGATGTGAGGCAAAATCTCCGCCTCAGGTCGGGCACAAGTCCGGCCTCTCACGCGTTAGTGCGCTGGAGACACCGCAGACACCCAGAGGGGGAGAGCGACCATGGCAACCGATTACGACACTCCACGCAAGACCGACGACGACGTCGACTCGGACAGCCTTGAAGAGCTGAAGGCTCGGAGGAACGACAAGTCGGCCTCCGCCGTGGACGTCGACGAGTTCGAAGCCGCAGAGGGCCTCGAGCTGCCCGGAGCCGACCTCTCGAACGAGGAGCTGGCCGTCCGGGTGCTCCCGAAGCAGCAGGACGAGTTCACCTGCATGAGCTGCTTCCTGGTTCACCACCGCAGCCAGCTGGCTCGGGAGAAGAACGGTCAGCCGATCTGCCGCGACTGCGACTGAGGACGGGTCGGCCGTGACTGGCTCGACCCCTCCCTGGAAGCGCCGCTTCTCCAAGCGGAAAGCGGACGAAGGGCCGACGGACGGCCCGCAGTACGGCGCGCGTGACGACGAGCGAGGCTCCACCGGTACGGCGGCGGCCTCGCTCGAAGCGGCAGGCCGGGGTGACCTCCCGGCGTCCGTGGACGTCCCCGCAGCCGTCGCGAGACGGCGGGCGGGGGCGATCCGGGAGCGGGCCAGGGAAGGCGCCCGCAAGGGCGGCGACCGGGCCCGGGCCGGACTCGCCTACCTCGCCGACCGGATCATCGAACTGGCCCCGCGCGTCCCTGTACGGGACCTGGCGACGCTGCGCAGACAGTTCCCGGGCCTCGGTCCCGAGGAGCTCGCGGACAAGCTCGTGGCGGGCGCCGCGAAGGCGACGGCGACGGTCGGAGCGGGTGTCGGCGCGGCCGCGATGCTCCCCGTGCCCCCGGCGATGCCGACGGAACTGGCCGCCGAGGTCACCGGCGTCGCGGCGATCGAGCTGAAGATGATCGCCGAACTCCACGAGGTCTACGGCGTACGGCCGCCCGGCAACCTCAAGCACCGCAGCACCGCGTACCTCGACTCGTGGTCGGGGGAGCGCGGCATCGACGCGACCAAGCCGTCGACACTGAGCACGGCTCTGAACAGCCGCATGAAGCGCGAACTGCGGCAGCGGATCATGAAGCGCACGGTCCGCAACATGCCGAATCTGATGCCGTTCATGGTGGGAGCCGCCGTGGGGGCGGTCATGAACCGGGGCGAGACGAGAAGGCTCGCCGGCCGGATCCGCCGCGACCTGCGCAAGATCCAGGTGCCCTGGGAGGCGCTGGAGGCGCTCCCCACCCTGGAGCGTCCGGCGGACGCCCTGGAGATGGGCGAGATCACCAGAGATCCCCTGGGCCGCTACGAGGGCCGGCCCGACGGCGGACACGGTGGGCAGCACGGCGACGGGCGCTGAGACGGCCGTCGCACAGTGGCCGGGTGATGCCCCGCGCAGGTGTGCTACGCCGGCTTCCCCGTCCGCAGCGCTTCAGCCAGCCGCTCCGGCTCGCGCGTGGACAGGTACAGGTACGGCGTCGGGTCCTGTGGGTCCGTGACCTCCACACGTAGAGCCGTGGGGATGTACGCGCGCAGCAGGAGGAAGGCGCGCGGATCGGCCTTGTAGGTGCGCCAGGCGCGGGCCTCCTCCGCGTCCAGCACCTCCGCCTCGCCCAGTGCCGCCAGCGGGATCTTCGCCTCGCCCGCGATCAGGGAGTCGCCGACCACGCGAATGCGGACCGAGCCGTAGGAGCTCGCGGCGACGGCCGCGACCGCGGTGCCCCCGGCGAGGCCGCCGAGCATCGGCAGCGTGCCGAAGGGGAGCAGGATCAATGCCATCGAGACGCCCACGAGGAACGAGATCAGCCACCAGGTCCGCGGGGCGGTGAGGCGTTCTTCGTACGGGGCGGCGGAGAGCTGCATGGGCCAAGCTTGACACGGTGTCCGGAAGGGGCCGACGCGCGGGTAAGGTCTCCGGCTGTGAGTCGTACTTCCGCAGCTCTTCAGCCTCCGGCCGACGCCGTGCAACCGGTGCGACACCCGGACGCACCCGCGCCCGGTGAGCTCCTCGGCGCGCACTACGGCCAGTGTTTCGGCTGCGGTGGCGAGCAGCCGCACGGACTGCACCTGGAGGCACGGGCCGGCGAGGGCGTGTCGCTCACCGCCGAGTTCACCGTGCAGGGTGCCCACCAGGGCGCCCCGGGCCTCGCGCACGGTGGCGTGCTGACCTCCGCCCTGGACGAGACCCTCGGCTCGCTGAACTGGCTGCTGCGCACGATCGCGGTGACCGGGCGGCTGGAGACCGACTTCGTACGGCCCGTGCCCGTCGGCACCACGCTGTTCCTGGAGGCGGAGGTGACGGCGGTCGCCGGGCGGAAGATCTACTCCACCGCGACCGGACGCGTCGGCGGTCCCGACGGGCCCGTCGCGGTGCGCGCGGACGCGCTCTTCATCGAGGTGAAGGTCGACCACTTCGTCGACCACGGCCGCCAGGAGGAGATCCAGGCCGCCATGAGCGACCCGGACCGGGTTCGGCGCGCCCGTGCCTTCGAGGTGAACCCGTGAGCCCGACCGGACCCGTGAACGCCACCAGTCCCATGCGGCCCGACAGTGCCACCAGCCCCGTGAGCCCGGAAAGCCCCATGACCCCCATGAGCCCCGCGAGTCGGCCTCCGCTGGACGTGCTGATCCGGCGCGTCGATCCGGACGTACCGCTTCCGTCGTACGCGCAGCCCGGTGACGCCGGGGCCGATCTGCGCACCACCGAGGCGTGCCAACTGGAGCCGGGCGAACGGGCCGTGCTGCCCACGGGAGTGTCTGTGGCCCTGCCGGAGGGGTACGCGGCCTTCGTGCACCCGCGATCCGGTCTGGCCGCCCGCTGCGGCGTCGCCCTGGTGAATGCCCCGGGGACGGTGGATGCCGGGTACCGTGGGGAGATCAAGGTGATCGTGGTGAATCTCGACCCGCGCGAGGCCGTGCGGTTCGAGCGCTTCGACCGGATTGCCCAACTGGTGGTCCAGCAGGTCGAGAAGGTTCGCTTCCAAGAGGTGGCAAAACTTCCCGACTCGACGCGGGCCGAGGGGGGCTTCGGCTCCACCGGAGGCCACGCGGCGGTGGACGGGACGAGCGGCACAAGCGGTCAGGCCGCCGTGGGCGGTCAGACGGGTGGGAATCGATACGCTTCGGTCGTATCCGACCGGGAAGGACAGTGACGTGTTCGGACGTCGCAAGAAGAGGGATGCCGCCGAGGACGCGGCCGGCGAGGCCGAGCAGGTCGTCGACGGTGTCGACACTGAGGCGGACGCAGAGCGCGAGCGCCTGAGGCTGGAGCCCGCGCCGCGCCCCGACGGGCCCTGGGACGACTCGGAGGTCCGTGACCCGGGCGAAGGCCGGGTCGACCTGGGCGGCCTGTTCGTGCCCGGCGTCGACGGCATGGAGCTCAGGGTCGAGGTCGCGGGCGACGCGATCGTCGCGGCCACGGTCGTGCTGCGCGACAGCGCCATCCAGCTCCAGGGCTTCGCCGCCCCCAAGCGCGAGGGCATCTGGGGCGAGGTGCGCGAGGAGATCGGTACCGGCATCACCCAGCAGGGCGGCATCGTCGACGAGGTCGAGGGGCCGCTGGGCTGGGAGCTGCGTGCCCAGGTGCCCGTACAGCTGCCGGACGGCACCGGCGGCTTCCAGGTCGTGCGGTTCGTCGGTGTGGACGGCCCCCGCTGGTTCCTGCGCGGGGTCATCTCGGGCCAGGGCGCGGTGCAGCCGCAGGCCGCCGGGCTGCTCGAGCAGATCTTCCGGGACACCGTCGTGGTCCGCGGCGAGGGCCCGATGGCGCCCCGCGACCCCATCGTCCTGAAGCTGCCGAACGATGCCCAGATGGTCCCCGAGGGTGTCCAGCAGGAAGAGGGCTCCCGTTTCGCCGGCGGAATGGGCCAGCTCCAGCGCGGACCGGAGATCACCGAGGTCCGCTGACCCCGCAGAGACACCAGGGCCGTACCCCACCGGGGGTGCGGCCCTTTCTCGTGCGCGGAACCTTGACGACACATTGGTC
>NZ_JBEXSH010000139.1:0-13927 GCF_040613555.1 Streptomyces sp. NPDC006265 | reverse complement strand
AAGACTACCAGGCAACCAGGCCCACCCCGCCCCGCCGCGGGCTGCGCCGCCCCGGGGCACTCCCCCCCGGCGCGCCGCTGGGGCCGGGCCCCCCCCCGGGCCCCCCCCCCCCGCCGGCGGACGCCGCCGGGCAGGAGTCCCTGCAGGCTGCCGCCGACGCGGGCTCGGTATCGGTCGCGGTCGATTCGCTCACCCCCAGCGCCCCCTCCGAGGGGGACACGATCACCGTGTCGGGCACGGTGACCAACAACGGCAAGCAGACGGTCACCGGTGCCCACCTCGACCTCCAGGTGGGGCCCCCTCTCCAGACCCGCTCGGCGATCTACACCCTCGCCAAGAAGAGCGACGACCTCCAGGGCCCTTCCGGTGAGAAGGTCGGCGGCAAGTACACCGAGAAGTACTCCGCGCTCACCCCCGGTGTCGCGGAGCCCTTCAGCATCTCCGTCCCGGCCGACAAGCTGGATCTCGGCGGTGACGGCGTCTACCAGCTGGCGGTCTCGCTCTCCGGGGAGACCTCGGCGCGGCCCTGGGGCCAGGTTCTCGGCATCCAGCGCACGTTCCTTCCGTGGCAGCCGGAGGAAGCCGGCACCAAGACAAAGACCACCTTCCTGTGGCCGCTCGTCTCCAGCGCCCACATGGCGGCCGAGACGGGGTCGAACGAGCAGCAGACACCGGTCTTCCGTGATGACGAGCTCGCCGAGGAGATCGCCCCGGGCGGCCGCCTCGACCAGATGGTGTCGCTGGGCAAGGGCCTCGACGTGACATGGGTGGTCGACCCGGACCTGCTGGCGTCCGTCGACGCGATGACGCGGAGCTACCAGGTCCGCGGCGCGGACGGCAGTACCACCCCCGGCAGGAACCAGGAGGTCGCCAAGCACTGGCTGGCCGAGCTCCAGCAGGCGGTCACCGGCGAAGAGGTGGCCGCCCTGCCGTTCGGCGACCCGGACCTGGCCTCCCTCGCCCACAACGGCACGAACGTCACCGGTTCCCTGGGCCACCTCAAGGAGGCCACCGACGTCGCCGACGAGACGGTGGACACGATCCTTCATGTGAAACCGTCCACGGACTTCGTCTGGCCGGTGGACGGCGCCGTCGACCCGTCGATCGTGAAGGTCGCCACATCCGCGGGCGCCGACAAGGTGATCACCCGCAGCGACAGCCTCCAGGACAACCTGTCGTACACGCCCTCCGCGGCCCGGCCCATCGGCGGCGGGACCACGGCCGTCGTCGCGGACTCCCGGATGTCTACGGCCTTCCAGGGCGACCTGACCAAGGCCTCCGCCTCCACACTCGCCGTGCAGCGCTTCCTGGCCCAGAGCCTCACGCTCGGCCTGCAGACCGGCAAGCAGCGCAGCGTCGTCGTCGCCCCGCAGCGCATGCCGTCCGTGAGCCAGGCACAGGCCATGGCCGAAGCTCTGGGAGCCCTCCAGGGTGGGGGCTGGTCCGAGTCGCAGGACCTCACGGCCGCCGCCAAGGCCAAGCCGGACCCGTCGGCCAACACGAGGGTGCCGTCGGCCTCCGCGTATCCCTCCGCGTTGCGCAAGCAGGAGCTGCCGCGGGCCGCTTTCGAGCAGATCGCCAGGACCCACAGCAAGCTCGACAAGTTCAAGGTGATCCTCACCCGCCAGTCCCGGGTGGTGACCCCGTTCGGGCGGGCCATGAACCGCGAGATGTCCACGTCGTGGCGCGGCAGGGGCGTCGCGGCCGTGGGATACCGCGATGGCATCGAGTCGTACCTCAACGGGCTCATCGACGGGGTCAAGCTGATCCAGAAGTCGGAGACCAAGCTCTCCGGCCGCAGCGCCATGATTCCCGTGACCGTCCAGAACAACCTGGTCCAGGGTGTCGAGCACCTGGAGCTGCGGCTCACGTCGAAGAACCCCACGCGCTTGAAGATCGGCGGGGACGCCTATGAGGAGCAGCACGTCACCGTCAACGGCGGCCATGCCCAGTCGGTGAAGTTCACCACGTCGGCCAACGCCAACGGCCGGGCGGAGGTCGTCGCCCAGCTGTATACGGAGGACGGGCAGAAGTACGGTGCCCCGGTCACCTTCGACGTGAAGGTCACCGAGGTCACGCCGACGGTGATGCTGGTCATCGGCGGTGGCGTACTGCTCCTGGTCCTCGCGGGGTTCCGGATGTACACCCACCGCAAGCGCGCCGCCGCCCGTGACGCCGCCGAGGCGGACGATGAGAGCGACGGCCCGCAGGACCAGGCCGACGCTCCGCAGAACCCGGAGTCCTCCGATGCACGTCTCACAGAGGAGTCCGCGGCCGGCTCACGGTCGGACGCCGCCGAGCAGCCGGGTGACCCGGCCCCGGACACCGCAGCGGAAAGCGCCGACCCGTCCGGCACGGGTGAGAGAGTGGACCGTTGAGAAGTCGTGGCCGGTGGGCCCGGGACGATGAGGTGGGGTAAGCATGAACGCGCCGTACGACGGTGACCGCGGCCGTGCCGCGGGCAACTCGGGCTACCCCGACGCGAGTGGACCCGAGGATTCACCGCCCGAGCACGGCCAGGTGCCGCCGCAGCCGCCCACGGACATCTACCTCCAGGACGCCTACGGCCAGGACCCCTACCGGGCACAGGACCTCTCCGCCCAGGACCCGGTCGGCGAGGCGCTCTACGACCGCGCCGCGCACCCACCGCCCGCTCCCGGCACGTACCAGCCGCAGCAGCCGATGTACGGCCAGCCGCCGCAGCCGCCCTACGCGCCCGACCCGCAGGTGTGGGCGCAAACGCCCGCGCCGGAGCCGGAAGGCCCGACGCGGCATCTGCCGTACGGCGACGACGCCCGCACCACCCAGTTCGTCGGCGTGGACGACCTCGTCTCCCAGGCGGGCGAACCGCGTCAGGAGCCGGACGCGTTCGCGCACCTCTTCCGGGACCAGCAGCAGGGCAGCGGTCACCCGTCCTACGACTCGCCGTCGGTCCCCGGCCCGTCCCCCGCCCCGGGGCAGATGGCGCAGGGCCCGTACGCACCGCAGGGGCAGTACGCACCGCAGGGGCAGTACGCGGAGCCCGGCCGGACCGCGGCGGTACCGCCCCTCGTGGACGAGACACCGGACCCCGAGCCCGCTGCCGCCTCCGCCCCGAAGAAGGGCGGCCGCGCCGCAGGCCTGATGAAGTCCAGCGCCGTGATGGCGGCGGGCACGATGGTCTCCCGCCTGACCGGCTTCATCCGCTCCGCGCTGATCGTGTCGGCGCTGGGCGTCGGCCTCCTGGGTGACACCTTCCAGGTCGCCTACCAGCTGCCGACGATGATCTACATCCTCACCGTCGGCGGTGGTCTCAACTCCGTCTTCGTGCCGCAGCTCGTGCGCGCCATGAAGGAGGACGACGACGGCGGCGAGGCGTACGCCAACCGCCTGCTCACCCTGGTCATCGTGGCGCTGGGCGGACTCACCGCGCTCTCCGTCCTCGGTGCACCGCTCCTGATCCGTGTGCTGTCGGACCCGGTGGCGAGCGATCCGGCCGCGAACGAGGTCGCCGTCACCTTCGCCCAGTACTTCCTGCCCACCATCTTCTTCATGGGCATCCACGTGGTGATGGGCCAGATCCTCAACGCCCGCGGCAAGTTCGGCGCGATGATGTGGACCCCGGTCTTGAACAACATCGTCATCATCGTGACGCTGGGCATGTTCATCTACGTCTACGGCACCGCGGCCAACTCCGGGATGAAGGCCGCGAACATCCCGCCGGAGGGCCAGCGCCTGCTCGGCATCGGCGTCCTGCTCGGCCTCGTGGTCCAGGCGCTCGCGATGATTCCCTACCTGCGCGAGACCGGCTTCCGGCTGCGGCTGCGCTTCGACTGGAAGGGCCAGGGGCTCGGCAAGGCCGTCACGCTGGCCAAGTGGACGGTCCTGTTCGTCCTCGCCAACCAGGCGGGCGCCATGATCGTCATCCAGCTGTCCACCGCGGCGGGCAAGGCCTCGCCGGTCGACGGCACAGGTTTCGCCGCCTACGCCAACGCACAGCTGATCTGGGGCCTGCCGCAGGCCATCATCACGGTCTCGCTCATGGCCGCCCTGCTGCCGCGCCTGTCGCGCTCGGCGGCCGAGGGCGACGGTGGGGCCGTCCGCGACGACATCTCCCAGGGCCTGCGCAACACAGCGGTCGCGATCGTGCCGATCGCGTTCGGATTCCTCTCCCTCGGCATCCCGATGTGCACGCTGATGTTCGGCTCCTCTGGCACCAGCGAGGCCACCAACATGGGCTTCATGCTGATGGCGTTCGGTCTCGGCCTGATCCCGTACTCCGTGCAGTACGTGGTCCTGCGCGCCTTCTACGCCTACGAGGACACCCGAACTCCCTTCTACAACACGGTCATCGTGGCCGCGGTCAACGCGATCGCTTCGGCGATCTGCTTCTTCGTCATCCCCTCCCGCTGGGCCGTGGTCGGCATGGCCGCCTCGTACGGCCTGGCCTACGCGATCGGCGTCGGCGTCGCCTGGCGCCGGCTGCGCAGGCGGCTCGGCGGGGATCTCGACGGCGCCCGCGTCCTGCGGACTTACGCCCGGCTGTGCATCGCGTCGGTCCCGGCCGCCCTGCTCAGCGGCGCGGCCTGCTACGGCATCGGCCACTCGCTCGGCCAGGGCCCGGCCGGCTCGTTGGCCGCGGTCCTGGCCGGCGGCGTCGTGCTGCTAGGGATCTTCTTCGTCGCCGCCCGCCGCATGCGCATCGAGGAACTCAACTCGCTGGTCGGCATGGTCCGCGGACGCCTGGGACGCTGAGTCGGGGGGTAGGCGCACAACCATCGTCAGCCACCGCGTGTCGTGCATAGCGGCGGACTGTGGGCACAATTGGTTTCGGCGTCGGACGGCACGCATGGGACGCCGGCCCGGCGCGTAATGGATGGGGAGGCAGGAACGACGGTGGCGGAACGGAGTACGGCTGCCGTCGACGTGGCAGACAACAGCGACGAGACGTCGCTGACCGCACAGGCGGACCAGTCCACGGCCGACGGGGTGGCCAAGAACCGGGAGCGGGACACGGACAGCGACGAGGTACAGGAGAGCACCAGGACCGACGGTGCCGGAACGACCTCGCCGCCCGAACTGCACAGTGGCCACAAACTCGCCAGACGCTACCGCCTCGAGGAGTGCGTCACCCGTCTGGACGGTTTCAGCAGTTGGCGTGCCGTGGACGAGAAGCTCCGCCGTGCCGTCGGGGTGCACATCCTGCCCGCCGACCACTCACGGGCCCGCTCCGTCCTGGCGGCCGCCCGCTCGTCCGCCCTCCTGGGTGACCCGCGCTTCGTCCAGGTGCTGGACGCGGTGGAGGAGAACGACGTCGTCTACGTCGTGCACGAATGGCTTCCCGACGCGACGGAACTGACCACGCTCCTCGCCTCCGGGCCCCTGGAGCCCTACGACGCCTACCAGATGGTCAGTCAGGTCTCCGCCGCCATGGCCGCCGCCCATCGTGAGGGTCTCGCCCATCTGCGGCTCAACCCCAACGCCGTGCTGCGCGCCTCGACCGGCCAGTGGCGCATCCGTGGCCTCGCCGTCAACGCCGCCCTGCGCGGCGTCTCGTCCGACACTCCGCAGCGCGCGGACACCGAGGCCATCGGCGCCCTGCTGTACGCGGCGCTCACCCAGCGTTGGCCGTACGAGAGCGACGCCTACGGCCTCTCGGGCCTGCCGAAGGACATCGGCCTGATCCCGCCCGACCAGGTGCGGGCCGGGGTGCACCGCGGTCTGTCCGAGCTCTCCATGCGCGCGCTCGTCAACGACGGCGCCACCGCGTCTCGGCACGAGTCGCCGTGCACCACGCCGGAGGAGCTGGTGAAGGCGATCGGCGAGATGCCCCGCATCCGCCCGCCGGAGCCGGCGTTCACCGCCCCGCCCGAGTATCAGCGCACGACGTACCAGCAGGGCACGTACGGTCGTCAGACCCCGCGTCCCGGCGTCACCCAGCCGGTCCCGACTCCGCCGCCTCCGCTCCAGAGCCGCACGGGCAAGGCCCTGAAGTGGGCCGTCTCCGCGCTCCTGATCGCCGCGCTGGGCCTCGGCAGCTGGCAGCTGGCGGACGCGCTGATGGACCAGGGCGGCAAGAACGAGGACCCGGGCCAGACGCAGACGAACGACGGGAACGACAAGAGCCCGAAGAAGCCGATCAGCAAGCCGATCGCCATCAGCGCCGCCCGCGACTTCGATCCTCTCGGGGATAAAGCGGAGAAGTCGTCCGACATCGGGAAGGTCTACGACAACAGCACGGCCACCTATTGGCAGACAGACTTCTACCTGAGCCCGGACTTCGGCCGGCTCAAGTCGGGCGTCGGCATAATCCTCGACCTGGGCAAGACGCAGCAGGTCGGGAAGGTGACCGTCAGGTTCGTGGGGGACACCTCGGTCGAGCTCCGCAGCGCGAGCTCGGACGCGGGCTCGGAACCGACGTCTCTGGACGCCTACTCCAAGGTCGCCGAAGGCTCAGGGACGACTGTCCAGCTCAAGCCCGGCAAGTCACTCAAGAGCCGGTACCTCCTCGTGTGGCTGACGAAGCTGCCGTTGCAGCCGGACGACGGCAAGTGGCGCGGCAGGGTGGCGGACATCAAGGTGACCAGCTGACGGCATCTGCCTCGAGGAAGGAGGCCGATGGCAGACGGCACCGGATATGACGGAGTGAGCGATCAGGATCTGCTCGCCCGGCACGTCGAAGGCGACCCCGGCGCGTTCGGTGAGATCGTGCGGCGGCATCGCGACCGCCTCTGGGCCGTTGCCCTGCGGACGCTCGGTGACCGCGAGGAGGCCGCTGACGCCGTGCAGGACGCCCTCGTATCCGCCTACCGGGGCGCCCACACCTTCCGGGGCCGGTCGGCCGTCACGACGTGGCTGCACAGGATCACGGTGAACGCGTGCCTGGATCGCGCCCGCAAGGCGGCCTCCCGGAAGACCTCTCCCGTCGACGACACCGAGCGCCTTGAGCAGCTGCTGGAGCCGCACGAGTCGGCTTCGGCCCCCGCCGAGCGCAACGATCTCCACCGGCAGCTCATCGAAGCCCTGGTGACCCTGCCGGCCGACCAGCGCGCCGCGCTCGTCCTGGTGGACATGCAGGGCTACCCCATCGCGGAGGCCGCCCGCATTCTCGACGTGCCGACCGGCACGGTGAAGAGCAGATGTGCGCGCGGTAGGGCCAGACTCCTGCCGCTGCTCACCCATCTACGGCCTGACAACAGCGGTGAGGGCAAGAACCCGGGCGGAGAACGGAACCGGACGCAGGGGCCGGCCGTCCCACCCGCAGCGGGACCACGCCGAGCGGGACCCCCGGACACAGGACCGAGCGACTCAGCTGCAGTGAAGGGCGGAGGTGGACGAGCGTGACGTCGACGACAGACATGGCCGGGCACCCGGACGTCGTGGAGATCTCCGACCTCGCCGAGGGGCTCCTCCCACCGGCCCGGAGCACCGACCTGCGCCGGCACCTGGACGACTGCGAGCTCTGTGCGGACGTGTACGCCTCCCTGGAGGAGATCCGCGGGCTGCTCGGCACGTTGCCGGGTCCGCCCCGTATGCCTGCCGATGTCGCGGGCCGCATCGATGCCGCTCTCGCCGCCGAGGCCCTGCTGAACGCCGCGGGACCGGAGACCGCAGAGAGTCCAGAGCCGGTGAGCGCTCCCGGCTCCCCTTCCGAGGACGACAGCGATGCGCATGTTTCACGTGAAACATCGACTCCCCCCAACCGGCCTGCGGGCCGTCCCCGGTCCTCCACCACCGGTCCGGGCCGCAAGAGCCGCACGCGCATCGGACGCCGCAGGATCGCCGTCCTGGGGACCGTCTTCACCGTGGCCGCCTTGGGCCTGGGATCTGTCCTGCTGTCGTCGCTCGGCGACAACAAGCCGTCCCATGACACGGCGGGCGAACGGCAGACCACGACCGCGGACACCTTCTCCGAGGGGAAGCTTCAGCAGCAGGTCACCGGTCTCTTGGCCGAGAACAAGACCAAGGGCGGCGGCTCCCGCACTCCCTTCGGCGCGGCGACGGCTCCCGGCACCAACCAGCCGAAGGTCCTCAGGGAAGCCGTAGTGCCCGGCTGCGTCCGCGACGGCATCGGGCGCGACGACGCGGCCCTGGCCACCGAGAACGGCACCTATCAAGGGAAGAAGGCCATGCTCGTGCTGCTTCCCGACGCCGCCGACGCCACTCGGGTCACCGCCTACATCGTTGACGCGACCTGTGTGGATCATGGGGCGTCCACCGCCGCCGGCAAGGTGCTCCTGAAGCGCAGCTACCCGTCTGCCTGAGCGAACGCTTCGTCTTCGCGCTGCGGGGTCACCGCAGGGCGCCGCATCTCCGTGTGCCCGGACACAGCGGGAATGCGCGCCCCTTAGGATCCGTTGGGTGGGGTGAGAGGTCCTAGAGAACTCCCACCGCTCGACCGACGCAGTCCAGAGACGAGGAAACAAGCCGTGAGCGACGTCCGTAACGTGATCATCATCGGCTCCGGGCCCGCCGGCTACACGGCGGCGCTCTACACCGCGCGCGCGTCGCTGAAGCCACTGGTGTTCGAGGGCGCCGTCACCGCGGGTGGCGCGCTCATGAACACCACCGACGTCGAGAACTTCCCGGGCTTCCAGGACGGCATCATGGGCCCCGAGCTCATGGACAACATGCGCGCCCAGTCGGAGCGCTTTGGAGCCGAGCTCGTACCGGACGACATCGTGACCGTCGACCTGAGCGGTGAGATCAAGACCGTCACGGACACGGCCGGCACCGTGCACCGGGCGAAGGCCGTCATCGTCGCCACCGGCTCGCAGCACCGCAAGCTCGGACTGCCGAACGAGGACGCTCTGTCGGGCCGCGGTGTGTCCTGGTGCGCCACCTGTGATGGGTTCTTCTTCAAGGACCAGGACATCGCCGTGATCGGTGGTGGCGACACCGCGATGGAGGAGGCCACCTTCCTCTCGCGGTTCGCCAAGTCGGTGACCATCGTCCACCGCCGCGACACCCTGCGCGCCTCCAAGGCCATGCAGGAGCGTGCCTTCGCCGACCCGAAGATCTCCTTCGTGTGGGACAGCGAGGTCGCCGAGATCCAGGGTGACCCGAAGCTCTCCGGTCTGAAGCTGCGCAACCTCAAGACCGGTGAGATCTCGGACCTGCCGGTGACCGGCCTCTTCATCGCCATCGGCCACGACCCGCGCACCGAGCTCTTCAAGGGTCAGCTCGACCTGGACGAAGAGGGCTACCTGAAGGTGAGCGCGCCGTCGACGCGCACGAACCTGACCGGTGTCTTCGGCGCCGGCGACGTGGTCGACCACACCTACCGTCAGGCGATCACCGCGGCCGGGACCGGCTGCTCCGCAGCTCTCGACGCCGAGCGCTACCTCGCCGCCCTGGCGGATGAGGAGCAGCCCGAGCCCGAGAAGACCTCCGTCTGACCTCCCCCTACCCGCCCCACGCACCAACCAGTTAAGGAGCCCGCCGTGGCCGGCACCCTGAAGAATGTGACCGACGACTCCTTCGAGCAGGACGTTCTCAAGAGCGACAAGCCTGTTCTGGTGGACTTCTGGGCCGCCTGGTGCGGTCCGTGCCGCCAGATCGCGCCGTCCCTCGAGGCGATCGCCTCCGAGTACGGCGACAAGATCGAGATCGTCAAGCTGAACATTGATGAGAACCCGGGTACGGCCGCCAAGTACGGCGTCATGTCCATCCCGACCCTGAACGTCTACCAGGGTGGCGAGGTCGCCAAGACCATCGTGGGCGCGAAGCCGAAGGCCGCGATCGTTCGCGACCTCGAGGAGTTCATCGCCGAGTGAATCGGCTGAACTGTCGCGCCGCCGGTGCGTGTTTCACGTGAAACACGAATGGGCCAACCCGGAAGGGTTGGCCCATTCGTTTGTCTGCTCTACAGAGGTCGCAGCGCCGGCTCCTTCTGCACGGCTCCCAGGAGCCGGTCCAAGGCCATCTCGACGTCTTCCTTCCAGGAGAGCGTCGACCTCAGTTCCAGTCTCAGCCGCGGATGGGTGGGATGCTGGCGGACCGTCTTGAAGCCCACTGCCAGAAGATGGTCGGCGGGCAGCACACAGGCGGGTTCCTTCCAGCGTGCGTCTCCGAAGGCCTCGATCGCCTTGAAGCCACGTCGCAGCAGATCCTTGGCGACCGTCTGAACCATTACTCGGCCCAGTCCCTGCCCTTGGTAGCCGGGCACGATGAACGCGGTCATCAGCTGCACCGCGTCAGGCGAGACAGGACTCGTGGGGAACGCCGTGGAGCGTGGGACGTAGGCGGGTGGGGCGTACAGCACATAGCCCACCGGCACGTCGTCGACATACACGACCCGGCCGCAGGATCCCCAGTCCAGCAGAACCGCTGAGATCCAGGCTTCCTTCTCCGGAGCGGACGTGCCCTCCTTTACCGCGGCCTCACCGCTGACTGGGTCGAGCTCCCAGAAGACACACGAGCGACAACGCTTGGGAAGGTCCTGGAGGTTGTCCAGCGTGAGCGGTACGAGCCGGCGGCCCATGAAGGCTGTTCCTCGCTTCCTTCGCCCGCCACCGCGTCGCGGGCGGCTGTCAGAGCGCTCCGTTCCTTGAGGAGACCGCCGATGAATCCACCGACCGCTCCCAGCCCCAAACCGGCGCTCACCAGTCCGGTGCGGCTCATGGTTCGCATGGCCCCTGCCTCCCTCTCACAGGTGCTGCCGAGTGGTTGCGCCGTACCTGACGCATCGTATCCACGAAGCGATTCCATCGATACCGCCAGAAAGGAAAGAGCGAGCCACGTTCCGGCACACACCGGACACGGCTCGCTCTGTCTGCCTGCACAGCACAGGCTCCATGCTGGAGGCTCAGGACTCGCTCTCCTCGGAGTCGCCCTCCGAGAGACTCTTCTGCAGGACCGGCCCCTCGCCAGGAGCGAGTGAGCCGAGGATCCGCTCAAGATCCTCCATCGACGCGAACTCGACGGTGATCTTGCCCTTCTTCTGCCCCAGGTCGACCTTCACCCGCGTTTCGAAACGGTCCGAGAGCCGTGTGGCGAGGTCGGACAGTGCCGGAGAGACGCGGGTACCGGCGCGCGGGCCCTTGGGCTTCTGAGCCTTCTGAGGCCGCGACCCCATCAGGGTCACGATCTCCTCGACGGCTCGCACCGAGAGGCCCTCGGCCACGATGCGGTGAGCCAGCCGATCCTGCTCCTCCGAGTCCTCGACGGAGAGCAGTGCCCGCGCGTGACCGGCGGAGAGCACCCCGGCGGCCACCCGGCGCTGTACGGCCGGCGAGAGCTTCAACAGACGCAGGGTGTTGGAAACCTGCGGGCGGGATCGGCCGATGCGGTCCGCCAGCTGATCGTGCGTGCAGTTGAAGTCCCTCAGCAGCTGGTCGTAGGCGGCCGCCTCTTCCAGCGGGTTCAGCTGGGCACGGTGCAGGTTCTCCAGCAGTGCGTCCAGGAGGAGCTTCTCGTCCTCGGTGGCCCGCACGATCGCCGGGATCGCCTCCAGCCCAGCCTCGCGGCAAGCCCGCCAGCGGCGCTCACCCATGATGAGCTCATAGCGGTCGACACCCACCTGCCGTACGACGACCGGCTGGAGGAGTCCTACTTCCTTGATGGAGGTGATGAGCTCGGACAGTGCATCCTCGTCGAAGACCTCACGTGGCTGACGCGGGTTCGGCGTGATGGAGTCGAGCGGGATCTCGGCGAAGTGCGCGCCGAGGGGAGCCGCAGGCAGGGCAGGAGCACTCGGCTGCGCCGGCTCCTCTGTTTCACGTGAAACAGTCGGCAGCGTCGCTACCTTCGCCGCGGCCACCCCACGATCGTTCGGCAGCAGAGGCACCGCCGCCGGGGATGTGGACGTAGCGTTCCCCGCCGCAGCCTGCGCCACCGACTTCTCCGTCGGTGCGGCAGGGATCAGTGCGCCGAGACCACGGCCCAGCCCCCTCCGTCGCTCGCTCACTGGATACCCTCCACCATGCTCGGGTCGTTCTGCTGTACGCCGATATGGGCGTGCGTGGCGTCATAGCTGATGCCAACGCCCTTCAGCGCGATCTCGCGTGCCGCCTCAAGGTAGGAGAGGGCACCACTCGATCCTGGATCGTAGGTCAGAACCGTCTGCCCATAGCTCGGCGCCTCCGAGATACGGACGGAACGGGGGATGCTCGTTCGCAGCACTTCGTCGCCGAAGTGGGTGCGCACCTCTTCAGCGACCTGGGACGCGAGGCGCGTCCGGCCGTCGTACATGGTGAGCAGGATGGTCGATACATGCAGGGCGGGGTTGAGGTGCCCCCGCACCAGGTCGACGTTGCGCAGCAGCTGTCCGAGGCCTTCCAGTGCGTAGTACTCGCACTGGATGGGGATCAGAACTTCCTGACCCGCCACGAGCGCATTGACCGTCAGGAGACCGAGTGAGGGCGGGCAGTCGATGAGGATGTAGTCCAGCGGCTGCTCGTACGCCTGGATCGCGCGCTGCAGCCTGCTCTCCCGCGCCACGAGGGACACCAGCTCGATCTCCGCACCGGCGAGATCGATCGTGGCAGGGGCGCAGAAGAGACCCTCGACATCGGGAACCGGCTGGACGACCTCGGAGAGAGGCCTACTCTCGACCAACACGTCGTAGATGGAAGGGACTTCGGCGTGGTGGTCGATGCCCAGCGCGGTGGACGCATTGCCTTGTGGGTCGAGGTCGACCACCAGGACCCGGCCACCGTGCAGCGCCAGTGATGCGGCAAGGTTGACGGTCGTCGTCGTCTTGCCCACACCACCCTTCTGGTTGGCGACCACGATGATTCGGGTCTGCTCGGGCCGTGGCAAGCCCTCGCCGGCACGACCCAGAGCCTCCACCGCCAGTTGGGCAGCACGACCGATGGGAGTGTCGTCCATCGGAGGCGGTGTTTCACGTGAAACATCCGCCCCCATCGACTCGGTACGGGGACCGGGGACCGGATCGGTCATCGGTCCCGCGATGTTGGCGTCGGACCGCAAGGATTCACTCTCCTCGACTTCAGGCTCGCAATGAACAGAGCCTCCCATGTCTTCGGGGTCGTGAACCAGTGAGGCCTGGCGTTCTGTGGAGAAATCCACCTCTGTGGATACCTCAGGTCCCTCATCGAGTGAACCAAGAGGCTTTCGGTCGCGGGGTTCGGCCGCAGCGCGGCCACGACTGATGATGCCGTGCAGCAGTGAGCGACGTTTCACGTGAAACACGATGCACAGCAGCCGTGGCTGGACTGTCGCGACACTCCGGCATGCATAGGTTTGGCAGCTTGTGTGGAGTACGTCTCGGCATCAGGACGGATCAGTGCGGCGAAGACAGATCAGCGCCCCCTGGACAGATCGGCGGGTGCCCGGACGGATAAGGCAGCGCCCGAACAGATCCGCGTCGTCGGAACGGATCAGCTCAGCGCCGACGGCGCGTCCGCCCCGTGCGGGCCGCCTTGGCGCGCTTCGCAGCGAAGCGCACACCGCCAGGGCTCTCCCCGACCTCCACCCGCACGACGGTGGACAACGGGTCCACCACGCCCTCACCCACATGCAGGATGGACGTCTCCACTGCACCCAGCTTGCTCAGCGCCACCGACGCGCTCTTCAGCTCCTCCTCGGCGGTGTCGCCCTTGAGCGCGAGCATCTCCCCGTACGGCCGCAGCAACGGAATGCCCCAGGTGGCGAGCCGGTCGAGCGGGGCGACAGCTCGGGCCGTCACCACATGGACGGGCTGGATCTTCCCCATGACCTCCTCGGCCCGGCCCCGCACCACGGTCACATGGTCGAGGCCGAGCAGCTCCACGACCTCGGTGAGGAAGTTGGTGCGCCGCAGCAGCGGCTCCAGGAGCGTGATCTTCAGGTCGGTGCGGACCAGCGCCAGGGGAATGCCGGGGAGACCGGCGCCCGAGCCGACATCGCACACCGTCACACCGTCGGGCACGACCTCCGAGAGCACCGCACAGTTCAGCAGGTGCCGCTCCCACAGGCGAGGCACCTCACGCGGGCCGATGAGGCC